>JALYPE010000752.1 GCA_030856525.1 Pseudomonadota bacterium
TTCACCGCAGCAAATTGCATTGGTCAGGTAATCGTCGCCACTGTTTTCGCTGTGGAACAGCATCAGCGTGCTGCCATCGTTGAGCGTGTGCAATTCACTCTCGTACAGCGAGGCCGCCTGATCGAGACAATCACGATAACGTTTGAGCAGTTCTTCCAGGCGAGCGCGCGGCAAACGACGCAGCTGATCCTGAGCGCCCAGTTGCACGGCGAGCACGGCACTGTGTTGCGGCACATTCGATGGCTGCGGTTTCACCAGCGGTTTTGGTGCACTGTCTACGGACACGTCGCGCAGGTCGGCGAACGGGTCTTCGTCGTCATCGTCATCTTCAACGGTGCTGACGACGCGCTTGGGTGCAGGTTTCAACGCCGCTACCGGACGACTCTCGTCAAAGCTCGGATCGCGCAGGTTACGCACTTCGAAGGCCGGATCGGCCTCTTCGTCGTCCTCGACATCGTCATACTCAGGCTCCGGCTCGGGTTCCGGCTCGACCGGTTCCGGCGCGTAGCTGGCGTGCAGTTGGCGAGCCAGGTCACCGATCTCGTCCTGACGTCCGGTACCCGGGGTGTATTCGTCGATGTTGCGCAGCCAGACACGCAATTGCATCAGCGGTGTGGTCAGGTTGCGACCCAGCCGCAAGCTCAAGGCCAGCGCCAGTGCGAGCAGAATGGCGCTGAGGATGCCCATGCTCTGCAGGCTGATGGTCATCGGCTGCTGGAACTGATCCATGTCCAGACTGATGCGCAGTTGCCCGGCCGTCACGTCCTGAAAGGTGATCTTGCTCTGGTACATGCCCTCGGCTTCGCCCAACAGGCTGTGCTTGGGGCGCTGACCGGCTTCGGCGAGGATGCGGTTATCCGGGCTATAGATGGCCGCGTGGGCCACCAGCTTGTTTTTGGTCAGGTTGTTGAGCAGCACGTTAAGACTGAGGATGTCGTTGGACACCAGCAGCTCGGTCGCCGAGGTGGCGGTCTGCGTAGTCAGGCTTTCGCCCAGCGCATCGGCCTGCTCGTGCATGGCCTGCTTGAACTGCAAACCCATCACGCAGGCATAGATCACCAGGGCCAGAGCGACCAGGATCACGTTATGGCTGGCGATGCGCAATGCAATCGGTACACGGCGATGACGCAGTGCACGGAAGATCAGCAGAAAGAAGTTATCGGTTTTTACTGGCGTGGGCCGGTTCACTTGAGCTCGGCTCTTTGTCCGTGAAGTTGACGCGCAGTATAGCGACAGGCCCAGTACCGGCAAAGCGTTGACGGTGCCCGATGGTCACTGAATGTGGGTAGAATGCGGTTTTTTTCCACCTGCGGGGGTGCGCCTTGCGCGAAATCGTCCTGATAAACATCACGGGAGTCGACCGTCCGGGTCTGACGGCGGCCATTACCGGTGTTCTGGCCCAGGGTGGTGTGAACATTCTCGACATCGGTCAGGCGGTGATCCACGACACTTTGTCGTTCGGCATCCTGGTTGAAATTCCCGACACCGATCAAGGCAAGTCGGTGCTCAAGGACATTCTGTTCAAAGGCTATGAGCTCGATCAGCAGGTGCGCTTCACGCCGGTGTCCGAAGAGGATTACCAGCAGTGGGTGGGCAATCAGGGCAAGAAGCGTCACATCGTCACCCTGTTGACGCGCAAAGTGACCGCCGAGCAATTGCAGCGCGTGAGTTCGATCACCGCCAAATATGGCCTGAACATCGATCATATCGATCGCCTCTCCGGGCGCATGCCGCTGGACACCCCGGCCGACAAGGGCAAGGGTTGCATCGAGTTTTCCGTACGCGGCGAAGCGGCTGACGCCCAGGCGTTGCGCGCCGAATTTCTCAGCGTCGCGCAGGAACTGAACGTCGATATCGCGTTTCAGGAAGATTCGCTGTTCCGCCGCAACCGGCGTCTGGCTGTCTTCGACATGGACTCGACGCTGATCGAGGCCGAGGTCATCGACGAACTGGCCAAAGCGGCCGGCGTGGGTGATCAGGTTTCCGCCATCACCGAGCGGGCCATGGCCGGCGAGCTGGATTTCCGTGCGAGTTTCAAGGAGCGTCTTGCTCTATTGCAGGGGCTGGACGTCAGCGTGCTGGACTCCATCGGCGCATCGCTGAGACTGACCGAAGGCGCCGAAACCCTGTTCGCCGAGCTCAAGCGGCTGGGCTACAAGACGGCGATCCTGTCGGGTGGCTTCACTTATTTTGCCAAGCAATTGCAGGCCAAACTGGGCATCGATTACGTGTTCGCCAACGAGCTGGAAGTGGTCGACGGCAAGGTCACCGGGGTCGCGGTCGAGCCGATTGTGGATGCGCAGCGCAAGGCGGATTTGCTCAAGGAGCTGGCGCACAAGGAAGGGCTGCGCCTGGAGCAGACCATCGCGGTGGGCGACGGCGCCAACGATTTGCCGATGCTGGCGATCGCCGGGCTGGGCGTGGCATTTCGCGCCAAGCCGCTGGTGAAGCAATCGGCGAAGCAGGCGATTTCCACGCTGGGGCTGGATGGGGTGCTTTATTTGCTGGGTTTTCGGGATCGTGACGGGCAACTCTGAAATCTCGACCGCTTGGCCCGGCCTCTTCGCGAGCAAGCTCGCTCCTACAGGGGTCTGCGGTGTGTGGCAAACAGTGTGCACACCCGAGAATCTGTGGGAGCGAGCCTGCTCGCGAAGAGCATCACCGCAGGCTTGGGCTCACCTCAAAGCGTCTTCCACAACGAATCGAAATCTTCTTCTGCAGTAACCACACCGCCTCCCGCGGCGTTTTCGTTTCTGGCGGTCTCCAGCGAACGATAGGCGAACTGGTTGAAGCTGTTGGTGCTCGCCACCCGTCTATCCAGTCCGGCGCGGCGCTCTTCACCGTTGGTGTTGATCACGACCTTGTTGCCTTCCTCAAACGGCAGTCGCGGCGCCAGCAGCGTCGCGGGCAGGTCGATCGCACTGATCGCCGGCAATAACAGCCCCCGTAGATACTGACTGTGATCGTCGCGCGTGCGCACTAGTTGCAGCCCGCAGGGTTCGGCGTAGGGCGCGACTTGCTCGATGCCCATTTGCGTGCCGCCACCACGGACCTGACGAATCCAGCGCACCACGGCAATGCTCCAGCCTTGCCCGGCGGAATCCTCAATGCCAACCATTTCCCCGGCCTGCAACTCGGCCGGTACTGCGCCGGGCCATGCCAGGCAATAGCCGCCAGGGCTGTGATTGACTATCGGAAGCACGTAAGTCGGGAATTGCCGGTTGCGATCGGCCGCATCATGGCTGTCATCATTCTGCAGTTGCGAGTATTCGATTTCTTCGTAAGGCAACAAAGCATCTGCGGTGCCGAGGGGCGCAGCATCGAAAGCATGGCTCCATTGATCCTTTTCCCGAC
>JALYPE010000763.1 GCA_030856525.1 Pseudomonadota bacterium
GTAGTACTGTTGCGTGGCCATGGCCTCCTGGCGAATGAACCCGCCGCAGGTAAACGCCACACCCCTGAAGCCGGCCTGGAGGGCATTGTCGACAAACCGCTCCTGCAACCCGGCGCCCAGCCCGACGATCAAAATGTGCGTCTCGCTGCGGCAGATGTCGGCGTGAATGGCCTCGGCCTGCTGAGCATTGAAATAGCCGTTGTGATAACCGGCAATGTTCAACGCGGGATAACGCAGCAGAATCTTCTCGATGAACAGCTTCAGTTCGGCCTGCCGGGCGCCGACGAAATACACGCGCCTGCCTTGCGCCTCGGCGCTGCTGAACACCGGGTCGGCAATGGAAGTGAAGTCAAAACTGACCCGGCCGACATCGCGCCCGGTCAGGCGCGACATAAAAGTCGACATCAGCATGCCGTCGCAAAAATAGGCGACGGCATTGGAAGGCTGTTTGAGGAAGCTGCCGATGGAGGCAAAGTTGACGAAAGAGAACGCTTGGTTCGCGTCCAGCAGCGCCGGCGAATATTGCTCGATCACGTTCAGCTTGATCATTGCATGCCTCCATCAACGACATGCGGCCAGGTTTGCCTGCCGACGGAGACATAAGTGAAACCGCGTTTGCCCAGGCGTTGCGGATCAAACAGATTGCGGCCGTCGAAAATCAGCGGCTGTTTGAGCTGGCGCGAGAGCAGGTCAAAATCCGGCGCACGAAACGCTTGCCATTCGGTGACGATGATCAGCGCATCGGCATTCTTCAGCGCGGCTTCCTTGGTGCCCGCGAGCGTCAGGTCGTCGCGCTCGCCATACAGGCGCTGGGCTTCTTCCATCGCCTTGGGATCGAACGCCTGGACGCGCGCCCCGGATTTCCACAGCGCTTCCATCAACACCCGGCTCGGCGCTTCGCGCATGTCGTCGGTGTTGGGCTTGAAGCTCAGCCCCCACAGCGCGAACGTCTTGCCCTGCAGCGCGCCACCGAAGTGCTCGAAAATCTTGCTGAACAGCGTGGTTTTCTGCTCGTTGTTACGCGCTTCAACCGCCTTCAGCACACGGGCATCGATGTCCACCGCCGTCGCGGCGTGAATCAAGGCTTTCACGTCCTTGGGGAAGCACGAGCCCCCGTAGCCAACGCCTGGGTAGATAAACTGGTAGCCGATGCGTGGATCGGAGCCGATGCCGTGGCGGACCATCTCGATATCGGCGCCGAGTTTCTCGGAGAGCGTGGCCATTTCGTTCATGAAGCTGATCTTGGTCGCAAGCATGCAATTGGCGGCGTACTTGGTCAGCTCGGCACTGCGGATGTCCATGACGATGATCTTTTCGCGGTTGCGGTTGAACGGCTCGTAAAGCTCGCGCATGACCTCTTCGGCGTGTGCGCTGTCGGTGCCGATGATGATCCGGTCGGGGCGCATGCAGTCGTCGACGGCGCAGCCTTCCTTGAGAAATTCCGGATTGGAAATCACGTCGAAGGTCAGATCGCTGCGCCCGTTCTCGGCCAATACCTCGGCAATGCGTGCGCGGACCACATCACCCGTGCCCACCGGCACCGTGGATTTGTCGACGATCACCTGATAACGGTCCATGTGTTGCGCGATGGTTTCTGCCACGTTGAGGACGTACTGCAAATCTGCCGAGCCGTCCTCGTCGGGCGGGGTGCCGACCGCGATCAGCTGCACATCGCCGTGGCGCACGGCTGCCGCAAGATCGGTGCCGAATTGCAGGCGACCGCTCTGGTAATTCTCGCGCACCAGGGTTTTCAAGCCCGGTTCGTAGATGGGCAACGTGCCCTCGATCAGCGCCTGGACCTTCGCGGCGTCGACATCCACGCACATCACCGAATGGCCGACTTCCGCCAGCGCGGCGCCCTGTACAAGTCCTACATAACCGATGCCGAATACGCTCACATTCATGGTGAAACCTCAGGCCGGGGGCGTCAGTAGATGTTTTTGGAAAAGAGGGTAAAGGGCGTTTTCACGAGGATTTTGATGTCCAGCCACAGCGACCACTGGTTGATGTAGTTGAGGTCCTGGGCGACGCGCTGCTGCATCTTTTCCAGCGTCTCGGTTTCACCGCGATGGCCGGTGATCTGCGCGAGTCCGGTGATGCCGGGCTTGAGGCGGTGCCGGGCCATGTAGGCGCGGACTTTGCCGGTGTAATAGATGTTGTGAGTCACTGCGTGAGGGCGCGGACCGACCAGGGCCATGGCGCCGAACAGCACGTTAAACAGCTGCGGGAGTTCGTCGATCGAGCTGCGGCGCAGGAAGCGTCCGAGCGGGGTGACGCGATCATCGTCGCGGGTGGCCTGACGGACTTCGTCGTCCTTGTGCACGCGCATCGAGCGAAATTTCCAGACCCTGATCACTTCGCCGTCGCAGCCATGCCGGTTCTGCTTGTACAGCACCGGGCCAGGGGAGGTGAGCTTGATCGCCACGGCCACGGCCAGCAGCAGCGGGCTGAGCAGAGTGATGGCTACCGCGGCCAGGCTACGCTCCAGCAAGTCTTTGCAGAACAGGCTGCCGGGATGTGAACTGATCAGGCTTTCGTTGAGATAGAACGCCGGCATCCGTTCTATTTCCGAGATCGACTGATTGAGCAGCACCAGGCTGCTGAAATCCGGGATCCAGACCACGTCGACGTTCATGTCCAGCAAGTCGATGTACAGCGCCTCGATCATGGCGGCCTTATCCATGGGCAGCACCAGGTAGACCCGGCGAATCTCCATGCGATCGATGATTTCGCGGATGTCATCGACCGAGCCGAGCAGCGGTAAAATGCTCGGCGCCGGGCCGGCATGGTCGGCGGTGGCGACAAATCCGAGTACCCGCGCACGGTTCGGCCGCGACAGTTTGCGCGCCAGTTCATGGGCGGTTGGGCAGGTGCCGAGGATTACCGAGCGGCGTTCGTTGCAGCGTTTGCTCGAATGCAGGCGGGTGAGGCAATGCAGGGGGATGAAACTGGCGGCTTGCAATAGGTAGCCGGCGATGGCCCAGACGATGATCACCTGTCGCGAGAAAATCGCACTGGTCTGGGTAATGAACGCGATGCTGATCAACACCGCCAGAAGTATCAGCCAGCCGGCCAGCAATCGGGCCAGCCCGACCAGTAAACCGTGTCGTTTGTGGTAGACCTGCATGGCGCCGTAGATCGGCACCGAACCGAGCACCGTAAGAATCATCAGCACGCGGTAGGGACTGGCCAGATAGCCAACGCGCCAGTAGACGAGCACCATCAACAGAACGTTTACCAGGGTCAGCGCGCACAGCCACTGGCCCCAAAACGTCAGGCCTTTACGATGGGCGACTTGAGCGGTGTATTGCGGAGTCATCGGCTCAACCTCTGGACATGGGGCGTGAATCCGCCGTGCCATGGAACCACGGCATAGGGGCAGGCACGCTGGTATGTGGCTCGATTGAGATAGCGGGTGCAGCGAAGGGCGTTGCGAGGTGACGTGCGACCAGCGTTACCTGGGGGCGTAATCGTAATCGTAGAATGTGTCCGAATGACTGTGGCCGTACTTGCGCGCCTTGCGCAGGTCGACCTGGTTGAGCACGATCCCGAACACTGGCGCGTGGCTCTGCTGCAGCGTGGCGAGTCCTTTCTGTACCTGGCTGACTGGGGTGCTTTCTGCCTTGACCACATAAATCACAGCGTCCGAATGCTTGGCCAGCAGCAGCGCGTCGCTGACCATTTCGGCCGGCGGCGAATCGATAATGATGTGTCGGTAGCGCAATTTCAGGGCATCAAACATGCGCGCCACCCGCGGCGAGCTGAGCAAGTCCTGTGGCGGCGGCTGACGCGAGCCATGACGGTGTTCGCCGGGCCCCGGCAGGCGTGCCGAGCTCAACAGGTCGAGCGAGGAGGTCGATACATTGCCGGCCGGCAGCATGTCGAGATTGCCCACCGTGCGGATGCAGTCTTCCAGGCGTGCGGTCCCCGCAATCACGTTGGCCAGCCCCGGCGCGTCCGCCGGGAAATCGAAGTTCGACGACAGCGTCGGCTGGCGCAAGTCAGCGTCGATCAGCAGCACCCGCTCCAGCGACGTCAGCGAGCAGGCAAGGTTGTTGGCGATGGTGCTCTTGCCTTCGCCAGAGACGGTCGAGGTGACGAGCACCACTTGTGCCGGCTGCTCATTGCTTTGCAGCATCAGCCAGGTGCGCAAGTTGCGAATGGTCTCGGAAAAACGCGGATGGTCATTGTCGTCAAACAGGCGCGCCAGTTGCCGGCGGCTCTTTTTCATCACTAGCGGTACAACGCTGAGCAGCGGGGTATTGAGCGTGCTTTCGACACTGTCGTCAGTCTTGAAGGTGTTGCTCAAGGTATCGAACAGGAACGCCATGATCACGCCGATCAACGCTGCAACCACCGCGACGATCGCCACGATCAGCGTCTTGCGCGGCTTGCTCGCTTCCACCGGGGCAATCGCCGGGTCGACGATACGCACTTTGGTGGAGTCCATGTCCGAGGTCGCGGCGGTTTCTTTCAAACGGGTGATAAAGGTTTCGTACAAGGCACGGCTGCTGTCGACTTCACGCTGGAATTCGCGCAACTGGAACTCTTTGCGCGAAATGTTTTGAAGCTGCGCCTTGTTGGTGTTGAATGAACCTTGCAGGGCCTGCTCACTGGCCACCGCCAGTTGGTATTGACGCTCGATCCCGGCGATCACTTGCTGCACCTGCAGGCGCAGGCTGGTGGTGGCGGCGCGCAACTCAGACTTCGCTGAGGTCAACGCCGGGTGTTTAGGCCCGTAGCGTCCCGATAGCTCCTCGACCTTGGCCTGCGCCTTGGCCAGTTCGCCTTGGAATTGCTGAACCAGTGGGTTGGTCAGTACCGCTGGCACACTCGACAACCGGCTGAGGTCGCCATTGCTCAGCGACTTGGCCTGGCGATACTGACTTTCGGCCTCGGCACGATTACGCCGCGCATCGATCATGCGATTGCCGGTCATTTCCAGTTCGTTGGCGCTGATGGTAGCCACGCCGCCGACATCGACCAGGCCTTGCTCTTCGCGGTAGCCCTGCAGTTTGTTCTCGGCGCGGCGCAGGTTATCGCGCAGCTCGACCAGGCGGGTGTTCATCCAGCTGGTGGTGGTTTGCGAAGACTTGACACTGGTGTCGAGCTGGCTGTCGATGAAACCCTGGGCCAACGCGTTGGCAACGTCGGCGGCCAGTTTCGGGTCAGGCAGTTCCACTTCGATTTCCAGCAGCTGACTCTTGCCGACAAATTTGATGCTGGTGTGTAGCATCAGGTTTTGCGTGACCTGATTGAAGATGTCCAGTTCCGTGGGCGTGGTCTGCACCGGCGTGAGAAACGCCAGCCCTGGCAGCCACTGCCCGCTGTTGAGTTCGGCCAGCCATTGGCGTGGGGTGAACCACGGCTTTGGCTGCTGCCGCGGGTCGGTGATCGGGTTGGTCGTAAGGTTGAGTTTGCGCACCGCGCGTTCCGCCAGCTCCCGCGATTGCAGCAGCGCTTGCTGGGTCTGCAGGTAATCGGTGGCATTCGTCGACGAGTCTTTGACCTGCTGGAACGACACCAGCGGCGGGTTTTTCTCGTTGATCAGCAGGGTTGCGCTGCCGACGTACTGCGGGGTGATCATCGACACCGCCACAATCGCCAGCACCACGCTAAGCAGCACCAGCCAGCCGATGTTCCACTTGGCGCGCCAGATCACCCGCCACAGTTTCATCAGATCGATGGTGTCCTTCTCTTCGCCATGCTGCTGATACAGATGCGCTTGAAGAGGGCGTTCAATGTAGGTGCTAGGGCTGTTGTCCATGATTAGAAAAAGCCTTGTGCAATGGAAATGGTGTCACCGGGGGCAATGACGGTGCTGCGCTTCACCTCGTCGGTAAGGGTCGGGCCGCCATCGCCACGCACGATGGTCACGCGCTTGATCGAGGCCCGCTCGGTCAGCCCGCCACCCAGGGCGATGGCTTTTTCCAGGGTCAGCCCGGGCACGAACGGATAGCTGCCGGGTTTCTGCACCTCGCCGTTGATGTAGAACGAGCGGTACTCGACCTGACTGAGGCTGACCTTGGGGTCGACCAGATAACCTTGCTTGAGCCCATCGACGATGATCTTTTCCACTTGGCCCGGGGTCATGCCCAAGGCGTTGATTTCCCCCAGGAACGGGTAGGAAAAAGTCCCGGCATCACTGAGCCGGATCTTTTTCATACTCAACTCCGGCTCGCCGAAGACGATAATCCGCAAGACGTCACCGGCCGCCAGTTTGTATTGAGTGCCGGGTTGCGCTGCCTGAGCGTTGGGCAGCAGCCAAAGGGCGAACAGAAGCACGAACATGCGCGAGTTCATGGGGGAAACCTCTAGAGGCTTACGTTGAAACTGATCTGGAAGACGTTGCGCTTGAAACTCTCGTTGTCGGCATCGGAATCGTTGTCGCGGTGCCGATAACCCAGCTCGATGTCCAGCCAGCGCCGCATTTCGTACTCCACCGCCAGGTTGTAATCCTGCAAGTCGTCGGTGCGCTCCTGACCTTCATATTCGTAGCGACCCATGCCGCCTTCGGCGATAGTGGTGATGCGCTCGGTCCAGCCGTGGCGCCAGCCGACCTGGGTGAACGTCGCTTTAACGGCATCGGAGCCGTCGTCGCCCTCCGCCATGGCCTGCTTGGCCAGGAAAGTGAACTTGGAATAGGTGCGGGGTCTCCAGTCCAGATTGACCTGCCAAGTCGGGTTACTGAGGTCGCCGGAGTCGTTCTCATCGAATTCCTTGCGCTCATAACCGATGCGCGCCTTGCCGGTAGTACGGGCAGTCAGGTCCCACTCAGCGCCTGCCAGCACGGCGTTGGATTTGCTGCTGCGCGGGCTGTTGGGCTCGACGTAATCGAAAATCTTGTGATCGTACTCGAGCAAACTGCGGGTGTTACTGCCGAGGCGGTGGTACCACGTAGTGGACAGTGCCGTAGTGTCGCGCTCTTTGTCGTCGTTGATGCCATCAGCGTTGTCGTAGCGAAGGCGATCGTAGCTGGCGCCCAGGTCGATCTGATTCATGGCGCTTTTGGCGCCGTAGGTATAAACGCCGCCTACGCGCTGACTGCTGATCTCATCATTGATGCCGTCGACAGCGGTTGAGGTGGTGCGTTCGAACTTGCGTGCCTCAGCTTCCAGCTTCAAGCGATGGCGATCGGTGAACTCCATCACGCTGTCCGCTCGCAACCGTTGTGCGGTGTTCGAGGCGTCGGAGTCATCGTGATAGATGTAGCGGGTCGGCTGCCAGGTCAGTCGGGTGCCGCTGTTGCGGTCTTCAGCCTTGAGCTCGAAGGTGGGCGCAATTTTGGTCACCATGGTCGAGTCGACATCGTGCTCCAGCTCGCGAAAGTTATCATCGTAACTTTCGGAAAATAACAGAGTGGGGGTGAAGTCGAATCCGTACACATCGATCGATTGTGGTTCGATGCTCCAGGCAGCGCCAGGATAAAAAGACATCATGACCAGCATGAGAGGGCAGTTGGACTTCAAACCCATATGTTTGCTCCTGACGAGGACAGCTTCGCTTTTATTTATTAGTCATTTGTTTATAGCTGCCATTGGCTGTCGTTCAAGGTGACTCAAGGGCACACATACCTGTTGTTCTCTGTTGAGGAACTGCAATAGCAGCATGACGCGCTCTGCACCGAGCATGGACAGGAACACGCCTTCCAGTGGCGACAGCGGGCCGCGGATGATCTGCAGGGTGTCACCGGGTTCAAGGGTGGGCTCGGAATGCGGTTCCAGGGAGTTGATGCACCGGGTGCGCAGG
>JALYPE010000791.1 GCA_030856525.1 Pseudomonadota bacterium
GCGCAGCACCGCGCGCAAGCGGGCGGTCAGTTCCCGTGGGTCACAAGGTTTGGCCAGGTAATCATCGGCGCCCAGCTCCAGGCCCAGGATACGGTCAAGCGGTTCGCCGCGAGCCGAGAGCATCAGCACCGGCAAGTCCGGGTGATCGCTGCGCAATTGCTTGAGCAATTCCAGGCCACTGCCGTCCGGCAGCATCACGTCCAGCACCACCGCTGCCGGCGACGTTTCGGCCAGCGCACGACGGGCACTCTGACCGTCGTGACAGGCACGTACCTGAAAGCCTTCCTGGCTCAGCCAGCTGACCAGCAGCTCACACAGCTCCTGATCATCATCAATTAATAACAGCTCGCTCATGACTCACTCAATTTAGCCATTGTCGACGTTTTCTATACGCACCACTCGCGAAGATACCGCAGAGCAAAGCCAATAGCGCTACTCCTGCGCCAACCACGAACCATTGCTGTTGATCCGTCAGAAAGCGCCGCAGCGGGCTGCCTGACTCGCTTTCCTTGAGCTGCTGCTTCAGGCGCTGATTGTCCTGACGCAACCGGCTCAGTTGCACGCTCTCACGTTCGGCGTGGGTGAATTGCAGTTGCTTGCTCAGTTCTTCCCTTTGCTGCTCGCTCACTTTCAAGCGCTGCTGCAATTCGGCGATCTGGCTGCCAGCGCTCAACGACAGGGGCGTCGCCTGACTGCCCTCGGCAGATTCTTCCCCGTAGGCGGGTGCGACAATCGCTAACGTGACCAACATCAGACACAACGGACTTTTGCGCATCGGAGCTCCTGATTCCAATTATTATTGGGCAGGCTATCGGCAGGCAAACGGGAATAATGAGCGATTGACCGCGCGATGAACCGGTAAGGTTCATCGCGACACATGAGACTAAGGAAGGACTTGCTTGAACGGCTTGACCGACACATTGGCGTAGACGCCAGCCGCGATGTACGGATCGGCGTCGGCCCAGGCTTGTGCGGCGCTCAGGGAATCGAATTCGGCAACGATCAGGCTGCCGGTGAAACCCGCAGCGCCGGGATCATTGCTGTCGACCGCCGGGTGCGGGCCGGCCAGAACGATGCGGCCTTCGCCTTTGAGCACTTGCAGGCGCTCAAGGTGTGCAGGCCGTGCGGCCAGGCGGGCTTCCAGGGAGTTGGCGACGTCTGTGGCAATGATTGCGTAAAGCATGTCAGTCCTCGGTTTTTGGCGTTGTGGTATCGGCGTCGTGCATATGACGGGACAGGTAGATGCCCTGTGCGATCAGGAACAGCAACGTCAGGCCCAGGCTGCCGAAGACTTTGAAGTCGACCCAGTATTCCTGGAACGTGAACGCGACGAACAGGTTGGCGGCACCGCAAAACAGGAAAAACGCGATCCAGGCAATGTTCAGGCGGGTCCAGACCGGGTCCGGCAACGTCAGTGCATGGCCCATGATCCGTTTGATCAGCAACTGTTCACCGATAAAGTGACTGCCGAGGAATGCCAGGGCAAACAGCCAGTTAACCACCGGCGCTTTCCATTTGAGGAAGGTCTCGCTGTGGAATGCCAGCGTCAGGCTGCCGAAGACCAGGCAGGCAATCAGCGTCAGCCATTGGCTCTTTTCCAGCTTGCGCTGCTTGAAGTAGAGCGCACCGTAGACGACCAGCGAACTGATGATCAGCATCGCCGTGGCGCTGTAGATACCGCCGACAGTCACCTGATGGCCAGCAATATCGACAACCCGTGGGTCAATTTTGAAAACGATGAAAAACAGCAGGAGCGGGATGAAATCGATGAATTGTTTCACAGTGGCAGCCAGACGCAGGATGTGGCGGCATAATAACAAACATATGGGCGCGCGATAGCGCCAGCTGATTTGAGGTTACACATCCCCGTGAATGTTGATTTGCACTGCCACAGCACAGCCTCCGATGGCGCCCTCGCGCCTGCGGTCCTGGTTGCGCGTGCGTTCGAGAAAGGCGTGCGAGTGCTGGCCTTGACCGATCACGACACCCTGGAAGGCCTCGAAGAGGCGCGTAGCGCAGCGACGGCGCTGGGGATGCAACTGGTCAACGGCGTCGAATTGTCTTGCACGTGGGGCGGTGCGACCATTCATGTCCTGGGTTACGGTTTCGATATGACGGCGCCTTCTCTGGTCGAGGCAATCGCCCGACTGCACGATGGCCGCTGGCTGCGGTCCGAGGAAATAAGCCGCAAGCTGGCGTTGAAAGGTATGCCGGGCGCGCTCGAAGGCGCTCGCGCGATCCAGCAGGAGCTCGGCGACAGCGGCAACGCACCGGCCCGTCCGCATTTCGCCGACTGGATGGTCCGTGAAGGTTTCGTCAAGGATCGCGCAGAAGCCTTCCGCAAATGGCTGGGTGCCGGCAAACTCGGCGACGTCAAGCAACACTGGCCGACCCTTGAAGAAACCGTCGAAACCCTGCGTGCGGCGAACGCCTGGGTCAGCCTGGCGCATCCCTGGCATTACGATTTCACGCGCAGCAAACGCCGGCGTCTGATTGCCGACTATATTCAAGCAGGGGGCCACGCCATCGAAGTGGTCAACGGTCATCAGCCCGCCGAACAAGTGGGCAGCCTGGCCATTCTCGCCCGTGAGTTCGGTCTGCTGGTCAGTGCCGGCAGTGATTTTCATGGCCCTGGAGGCTGGTCCGAGATCGGTGAATATCGCCCGCTCCCGGAGGACCTGCCGCCGCTGTGGTGTCGGTTCAAACATGACCCAATTATTGCCGCCGTCTGAACAGGTAGAGAACGTGAGTCAATTTTTCCAGATTCATCCGGAAAACCCGCAAGCGCGCCTGATCAAACAGGCAGTTGAAATCATCCGCAGCGGCGGGGTGGTGATCTATCCCACTGACTCGTCCTACGCCATTGGTTGCCAGATCGGCGACAAGAATGCCGTGGAGCGCGTACGCCGCTTGCGTCAACTGGATGACAAGCACAACTTCGCACTGATCTGCAGCGATCTGTCGCAACTGGGGATCTTCGCCAAGATCGACACCGGCACGTTTCGCATTCTCAAGGCGCACCTGCCGGGGCCTTACACTTTCATTCTCAACGCCACCCGCGAAGTGCCGCGACTGTTGCTGCACCCGAAAAAACGCACCATCGGCCTGCGCGTGCCGAGCCATCCGATTGCCCTGGCGCTGCTTGCAGAGCTGGGTGAACCGTTGATGAGCGTAACGCTGATCATGCCTGGCGACACCGATCCGCTGACCGACCCCTATGAAATGCGTCAGTTGCTCGAGCATCAGGTCGACCTGATCATCGACGGCGGTTACGGCGGGATCAAGGCGTCGACGGTGATCAGCCTCGCCGACGGTGAACCGGAAGTGATCCGCGTCGGTTGCGGCGACCCTGCGCCGTTCATGGCTGAGGCCTAGATGTCTGCAGTGGAACCCGTCGACAGCCAGGCCGGCGCCCAGCAGGAACTGCCGTTCGCCATGGTTTATGGCCAGGCCGTCCTGGAAATGCCGCTGGACCTGTACATTCCGCCCGACGCGCTCGAAGTGTTTCTCGAAGCCTTCGAGGGCCCGCTCGATTTGCTGCTGTACCTGATCCGCAAACAGAACATCAACATCCTGGACATCCCGGTGGCGGAAATCACTCGCCAATACATGGGTTACGTCGAGTTGATGCAGTCGGTGCGCCTGGAGCTGGCCGCCGAGTATCTGGTGATGGCGGCGATGCTGGCCGAGATCAAATCGCGGATGCTGCTGCCGCGTGCCGAAACCATCGAAGAGGAAGAAGACGACCCGCGTGCCGAGCTGATCCGGCGTCTGCAGGAGTACGAACGCTTCAAGGCTGCCGCCGAGGGCATCGACGGTCTGAGCCGGGTTGGCCGTGACGTCGTGGTGCCCAAACTGGACGCCCCGGAAGCACGGGCGCGCAAGCTTTTGCCGGACGTCAGCCTGGAAGAGCTGCTGATGTCCATGGCCGAGGTCCTGCGTCGTGGGGATATGTTTGAAAGCCATCAGGTCAGCCGCGAGGCGCTGTCTACGCGCGAACGCATGAGCGATGTGCTGGAACGGCTCAAGGGCGGCGGTTTTGTGCCGTTTGTCGAGCTTTTTACGGCTGAAGAGGGGCGCCTGGGCGTTGTCGTGACCTTTATGGCGATCCTCGAACTGGTCAAGGAATCCTTGGTCGAGCTGGTGCAGAATGAGCCCTTCGCGGCGATCCATGTCCGAGCCCGAGCCGAATAACGAGTCCAATCATGAACCTGACTGAACCCCGCGAGCTGGCGCCACTGCTTGAAGCCTTTCTGTTGGCCTCGGGAAAACCGCAATCGCTTGAGCGCCTGTTCGAACTGTTCGAGGAAGGCGAGCGCCCGGAACCGCCTGTCTTCAAAAAGGCGTTAACGATTCTGGCCAAGTCCTGCGATGGCCGCGCCTTCGAGCTGAAGGAAGTGGCCTCCGGGTATCGCCTGCAGATCCGCGAAAAGTTCTCGCCGTGGGTAGGACGTCTGTGGGAAGAGCGCCCTCAGCGGTACTCCCGTGCCATGCTCGAAACCATGGCGCTGATTGCCTACCGTCAGCCGATCACCCGTGGCGAAATCGAAGACGTGCGTGGCGTGGCGGTCAACAGCCACATCGTCAAAACGCTCATGGAACGTGAGTGGATTCGCATCGTCGGCTACCGCGATGTCCCCGGTAAGCCGGCAATGTTCGCCACCACCAAGGTGTTTCTCGATCACTTCAATCTGAAGAATCTCGACGACTTGCCGCCGCTGGCCGACCTGCGCGAGCTGGAACCCGACCCGGTGCTGGACTTCGACGACGCGCCGGTGCCGGCAGGTTTGCAGGAACTGGCCGACGCGAGCGCCGATCCGGAAGAGCCGAAGGAAGAAACCAGCTTCCATACGTTGTTGCTTGAACTGGACACGATGGAAGAGGGGATCAAGACCGATTTTGATGATCTGCTGCGTGATGGCGCGGACATTTCCACCGATGCGATCGTGGATCAGCCTGACACCGAGCCAGCCCCGGAACCCGACATTGAAGTTGAACTTCAGCTCGAACCGGACGCCCCAATCGAAGAAGCGCCGGAAGAAGATGTGCTGGGTGTCGCCGAAGCTCGCGAGAAACTGCTGGCCGCCGTCGCGGCGCTTCAGCCCTCTGCACCGGAGCCTGAGTTGACCGACGAGGAAGCCGAGGCCCGGGCGCTGGCCGAAGCCATCGAAGCCGAGCGCCGCGAATTCGAGGACTGAGCCGGTTATCGAGAACGAGAGAAACCCCTGTGGGAGCGGGCTTGCTCGCGAAAGCGGTG
>JALYPE010000558.1 GCA_030856525.1 Pseudomonadota bacterium
GCTTGGCGATCAACTGATTGGTGGTCATGCCATCGACCTCAGCGATTTCACTGAGGATGTCCCAGAACTGATTCTCCAGGCGCAACGTGGTCACCACGCCACGGATGCGCAACGAGCGCGAGCGCGATTCGTAGAGAATCGGATCCGCTTTGACGTACAGCTCGCACATGACGGGCCCTTCGTTACAAGGTGATTTGGGTGCCCAGCAAACCGAGAAAACCGGCGAGCCAGTTCGGGTGCGCCGGCCAGGCCGGGGCAGTTGCCAGATTGCCCTGAACGTGGCCTTGCGTCACCGGGATGTCGATGAACGTGCCACCGGCCAGCCGCACTTCCGGGGCACAGGCCGGGTAAGCACTGCACTCGCGACCTTCGAGAATGCCCGCCGCCGCCAGCAATTGCGCACCGTGACACACGGCGGCGATCGGTTTGCCGGCCTTGTCGAAGGCTCGCACCAGCTCAAGGACTTTTTCGTTCAGGCGCAGGTACTCGGGCGCTCGTCCGCCGGGAATCAGCAGCGCGTCGTAGTCCGCCTCGGCAACCTTGGCGAAGTCGAAATTCAGCGCAAACAAGTGTCCGGGTTTTTCGCTGTAGGTCTGGTCGCCTTCGAAGTCATGAATCGCCGTGCGCACGGTTTGCCCGGCGGCTTTGTCCGGGCAGACGGCGTGCACCGTATGACCGACCATCAGCAGCGCCTGAAACGGCACCATCACTTCATAATCTTCGACGTAATCGCCGACCAGCATCAGAATTTTCTTGGCAGCCATGGGGAATAGTCCTCCGGGAAAGCATGGGAAGACCCAAGGTAGTCCTTTCCCACAACCGTAGGTAATAACCCCCTACTACCTCAGCGCCGCTCCTGATGCCTCGGCCAGCTCAGGCTGAAACACGCCCCGCCCAGGCTCTTGCTCTTGCTGATCAACGCCCGTCCGTCGTGCCAGTGAATAATGCGCCGCACAATCGACAGCCCCAACCCATGCCCGCCCGACGCCCGGGTTCGGCTGTCATCCAGGCGAAGGAATGGCGTGAAGATTTTTTCCCACGCCGATTCCGGTACACCGGGCCCGTCGTCTTCGATGTCGACCCGACAACGCTGCTGCCCGACCTGATAACTGACAGTCACCCGCGATTGCGCATGACGCATGGCATTGCCCACCAGATTCTGAATGGCGCGGTGCAGGTAACGCGGCTCGGCCTCGACCCAGGCGTCATCGCAATCCGCCGCCGACAGGCACATACCGCGCTGCACACTGACGTCGGCGCGCAACGGCGCGAGCTCTTCGATCACCTGATTGACCAGCGCATCCAGATCGATGCGCTGGAAATTCAACGCCGGCGAGCCCTGCTCCAGGCGTGCGTACGTGAGCATTTCATCGACCAGCTTATCGAGGTCTTCGATGTCGTGGTCCATGCCCTCGCGGTACTTTTCCAGTGCCTGCGGCGTGGTCGCCGAGCCGATCATCTCCAGGCCGAAACGCAGGCGCGCCACCGGCGTACGCAATTCGTGAGACACCGCGCGCACCAGTTCACGCTGAATCGCCAGCAACTGCTGCAGATGCTCGGCCATGCCGTTGAACGCCGAGGCCAGTCGCCCGACCGAGTCAGCGCCGCGTGTCGGCACGCGGGTTTCCAGGCTGCCCTTGGCGATGCGGGTGGCAGCGGCTTCGAGACCGCGCAGCCGACGTTCCAGTTGTCGCACCAGCAGATAGACGATCAGCCCGATCAGGCTTAGACCCAGGGCCGCGATTAATACCAGCCATTCCGGCGGATACGGGTTCATTTGATACAGCGGGCCAATTTCCAGAACCCACGGCGTGCCGACCATGCCGGCGAACACCCGGATCGAATCGCCGCCCTTGCCCAGCGCCATCACCGTATCGCCCTCGGAAACCCGGCGGCTCTGGTCTTCATCCATGTCGGCCTGATCGACCGTGACCAGGCGCAAATCGAAGCCGAAGCCCTTTTCTTCCTTTAACTGCGCGAGGCGTTTGGGCTGATCGGCCACGGGCACGCGCACCAGTTCGTCGGCGAGCAAATAAATGGTCGCCCGCGCCAGCTGTTCGCTGATCTGCTGCACCTCACCCGTGAGGACAAGCTGCTCCTTGTCGCTGACCAGTCGATAGACTTTCGCCGCATGCGGCCCGGTTTGCTCAACCAGTGCCTGACCGCGCAGCACGCGGGTGCGCTGGGTCAGGTCGAGATCGGTCTGGGCGAACGTTTTCAGTCCTAACGGAATTCCCAGCAAACGCTCCCACACCAGAATGGCGCGGTGGCGCTGGGTTTCGTTCATGGGTTGCAGGTTGTCGGCCATCAGCGAAAAGGTGCCGTGGGCCAGGCGTTCGCGGTATTGCTCGCCACGCACCTGATTGAGCAGGTGCAGGGCGAGCACGCCGAGCACCGCCACCAGAATCAGCGCGGCGCACATACCGCCGTAAATCCGCAGAAAGATCGAGTTCACAGCGGTGCGTCTACGCAGGCTTCAGGGACGAACAGATAGCCTTTGCTGCGGATGGTCTTGATCAGGCGCGGATGCTCGGGGTCGTCGCCGATTTTCGGGCGAATGCGCGAGATGCGCACGTCGATCGAGCGGTCCTGGCCGTCGTAGCCGATACCGCGCAGGGCGGTGAATATCTCTTCGCGAGACAAGATGCGTCCGGCGTTGGCGACCAATAGCCAGAGCAGATCGAATTCGGCGCTCGTCAGTTCGATGCCGTTGTCGTTCAACCAGGCCTCGCGTAATGCGTTGTCGACGACCAATGGTCCGAACTGCAAACGCCGCTGTTTTTCCGGCGCAGCTTCCGGAGCCTCACTGCGCCGCAACAGTGCCTGAATGCGCGCCAGCAACAAGCGCGGGCGTACGGGTTTGCACACGTAATCGTCGGCGCCCAGGTCCAGCCCGAGGATCTGATCGGTGTCGTCGGTGCGGGCCGTGAGCATCAGGATCGGCCCGTCAAAGCGGCCGCGAACCTTGCGGCAGATGCTAAGGCCGTCTTCGCCGGGCAGCATCAGGTCGAGGATCACCAGGTCTGGTTTCTCGCTGATGATGCGCGCCGCCGCGCGTGCGCCGTTACCCTCGATCGAAACGCGCAGGCCGTTGGCTTCCAGGTAATCGCGAGTCAGTTCGGCCAGTCGCTGGTCATCCTCGACAATCAATACCCGCCAGGCTTCTTGCTCCACGGTGACCTCTGCTAGCCAACAACATCAATAAGGAAGGGTCCGCCCGTCTTTTTGTAATGATTGGGGAGGATAAGAATGCGTGTGCATCGGCCGATTGTATAAACGCCGGCCGCCGAGAACACAAGCCGATAAATGCCTGCGGAAACGTCGATTTTCTGTGATAGCGTTCGCGCCCCTGAAAATCCGACAGACCGTTTTCGATCACTGAAAAACCCTGAAAAACGGTACGCTCCAGTAGCGTCGCGGCTTACACGCGCGTTCCACCTTTCACACACAATTTACGCACAGGTTTATCCACAGGTAGTACGTTGCAACACCCCCCAAAACGCATTATCTTGTAGCCCGTCGCGAAAAAAACCCTACATGTAGGGTTTTAGCTCAAAAGACCAACCACATTTTAGACCAGAAATTCAAGCGCTTTAATTGCCTGTTTCCGGTTGACCAGCGTGATATTTCAAGCCCAGACCGCTTCTGCGGATGGCACCGTTTTTCAGGGCGAAAATTGCCGAAACGGTACGGGTGTTGCAGTAAGACTCACACCCTGAAAGGAATCCGGTTTCGGGCTCAGGCTCGGCACCTAAGACTTCGGCACGGAAGCGGCACCATTAGCTTTTTCCTACTGTCCCGGAGTGGTTATGCCCGACGCCCGTCGGTTGCAGTGCTTCAGGACAGAACGGTGGGCACCGTGATGGTGCCCAAACAAACATAGAGAATGTGGAGACAACCCCCCATGCAAACCGACACAACTCGCGAGAACCCGCAGGGCACCTTGCCGCAGGCCGCTGATTCGACTTCGGATCTGTCCGCCACCGCGCCTGGCCAGCTGCGCGTGATCAAGCGTAACGGCACTGTCGTTCCTTATACCGACGACAAAATCACCGTCGCGATCACCAAAGCGTTTCTCGCAGTTGAGGGCGGCACCGCTGCCGCTTCGTCGCGAATCCATGACACCGTGGCACGCCTGACCGAGCAGGTCACCGCGACCTTCAAGCGCCGCATGCCATCGGGCGGCACCATCCACATCGAAGAAATCCAGGACCAGGTCGAACTGGCCCTGATGCGTGCCGGCGAGCAGAAAGTGGCGCGCGACTACGTGATTTACCGTGACGGTCGTTCGAAAGAACGCGCTGCCCACGCGCCGGCCGAGGAAGCGGTCAACGCTCACCCGTCGATCCGCATCACCCGCGCCGACGGCACCTTTGCGCCACTGGACATGGGCCGCCTGAACACCATCGTCACCGAAGCGTGCGAAGGCCTGGAAGAAGTCGACGGCGACCTGATCCAGCGCGAAACCCTGAAAAACCTGTACGACGGCGTGGCCCTGACCGACGTCAACACCGCGTTGGTGATGACTGCCCGTACCCTGGTCGAGCGTGAGCCGAACTACTCGTTCGTCACCGCCCGCCTGCTGATGGACACCCTGCGTGCCGAAGGCCTGAACTTCCTCGGCGTCGCCGAAAGCGCGACCCACCACGAGATGGTCGACCTGTACGCCCAGGCCTTGCCTGCGTACATCGCCAAGGGTATCGAATACGAATTGCTGAACCCGATCCTGGCCACTTTCGACCTGGAAAAACTCGGTAAGGCCATCAACCACGAACGCGATCAGCAGTTCACGTACCTGGGCCTGCAAACCCTGTACGACCGTTACTTCATCCACAAGGACGGTATCCGCTTCGAACTGCCGCAGATCTTCTTCATGCGTGTGGCCATGGGCCTGGCGATCGAAGAGAAGAACAAGGAAGACCGTGCGATCGAGTTCTATAACCTGTTGTCGTCCTTCGACTACATGTCCTCGACGCCGACCCTGTTCAACGCCGGTACCCTGCGTCCACAGTTGTCGAGCTGCTACCTGACCACCGTGCCGGATGACTTGTCGGGCATTTACCACGCGATCCACGATAACGCCATGCTGTCCAAATTCGCTGGCGGCCTGGGCAACGACTGGACGCCGGTGCGTGCCTTGGGTTCGTACATCAAAGGGACCAACGGCAAATCCCAGGGCGTCGTGCCGTTCCTGAAAGTGGTGAACGACACCGCCGTCGCCGTCAACCAGGGTGGCAAGCGCAAAGGCGCTGTGTGTGCCTACCTGGAAACCTGGCACATGGACATTGAAGAGTTCATCGAGCTGCGCAAGAACACCGGTGATGATCGTCGTCGTACCCACGACATGAACACCGCCAACTGGATCCCTGACCTGTTCATGAAGCGCGTCTTCGATGACGGCCAGTGGACCCTGTTCTCGCCATCCGAAGTACCGGACCTGCACGACCTGACCGGCAAGGCCTTCGAAGAGCGCTACGAGTACTACGAAGCGCTGTCCCAGTACCCGGGCAAGATCAAGCTGTTCAAGACCATTCAGGCCAAAGACCTGTGGCGCAAAATGCTTTCCATGCTGTTTGAAACCGGCCACCCATGGCTGACCTTCAAAGACCCGTGCAACCTGCGCAGCCCGCAGCAGCACGTCGGCGTGGTACACAGCTCTAACCTGTGCACCGAGATCACCTTGAACACCAACAAGGACGAGATCGCCGTTTGCAACCTGGGCTCGATCAACCTGCCGAACCACATCGTCAACGGCAAGCTGGACACCGCCAAGCTGGAACGCACCGTGAACACCGCCGTACGGATGCTCGATAACGTAATCGACATCAACTACTACTCGGTGCCGCAAGCGAAGAACTCCAACTTCAAGCACCGTCCGGTCGGTCTGGGCATCATGGGCTTCCAGGACGCGCTGTACCTGCAGCACATTCCTTACGGTTCCGACGCTGCCGTCGAGTTCGCCGACAAGTCCATGGAAGCGGTCAGCTACTACGCGATCCAGGCGTCCTGCGATCTGGCGGACGAGCGTGGCGCTTACGAGACGTTCCAGGGTTCGCTGTGGTCCAAGGGCATCCTGCCGCTGGATTCGCAACAGATCCTGATTGAGCAACGTGGCCAGAAATACATCGACGTTGACCTGAACGAATCCCTCGACTGGGCACCGGTTCGCGCCCGTGTGCAGAAAGGCATTCGTAACTCCAACATCATGGCCATCGCACCGACCGCGACCATCGCCAACATCACTGGCGTTTCGCAATCGATCGAACCGACTTACCAAAACCTCTACGTGAAATCGAACCTGTCGGGCGAATTCACCGTGATCAACCCGTACCTGGTTCGCGACCTGAAAGCTCGCGGTCTGTGGGACTCGGTCATGATCAACGACCTCAAGTACTACGACGGTTCGGTCCAGCAGATCGAGCGCATCCCGCAAGAACTTAAAGAGCTCTACGCGACTGCGTTCGAAGTAGACACCAAGTGGATCGTTGACGCGGCCAGCCGTCGTCAGAAGTGGATCGACCAGGCTCAGTCGCTGAACCTGTACATCGCCGGCGCTTCGGGCAAGAAGCTCGACGTGACCTACCGCATGGCTTGGTACCGTGGCCTGAAAACCACTTACTACCTCCGTGCACTGGCCGCGACCAGCACCGAGAAGTCGACCATCAACACCGGCAAGCTGAACGCTGTTTCCAGCGGCGGCAACCACGGTGACGATTCGGTCCTGGCAGCGCCAGCCGGCCCTGCTCCAGTGCCGAAGGCTTGCGCCATCGACGAGCCGGATTGCGAAGCTTGCCAATAAGCTGAGCCGGTAAGCGCTGCAAGGCGCCGACCTCGAAACCCCCGATCAGTCTTGTTGATGGTCGGGGGTTTTCTTTTGCCCATGGAAGATGAGCGGCCTGTCTGACGCCATCGCGGGGAAGCCGCGCTCCCACAGGATTTCGTGTCGTTTGATGGATGTGTGAGCACCACAAATACTGTGGGAGCATGGCTTGCCCGCGAAGAGGCCCTCCCCGACAACCCAAATCCTGTCCCCGCCCAAAATTCCAACCCACAAAAAAGCCCCTCTCTCGAGGGGCTTCTTGTGCAGCATTTTCAACCCACCAGGATCAAGCCATCTGAATGATGGTCTGCATGATGGTGCTCTGGGTGGAGATGGTCTTGGCGTTCGCCTGGTAGTTGCTCTGCGCCTTGATCAGGTCCACCAGTTCGCTGGTCAGGTTGACGTTGGACTCTTCCAGCGCGTTGGAGCGGATCTGGCCCAGGGTGCCGGTTTCCGGTGCATCGTAGCCCGGGATGCCCGACGAGTAAGTCTCTTTCCAGCTCGTACCACCCACTGCCTGCAGACCTTGTTCATTGGTGAAGCTGGCGAGCGAGATCTGACCGATCGGTTTGGTCTGGTAGTTGCTGAAGTTAGCCAGCATCACACCGCTGCCGTCGATGGTCAGGTTGGTGATCTGGCCAGTGGCGTAACCGTTCTGCGCCGGGATCGAACGCGCGGTGTCGGCATTGAACTGAGTGGTGTTGCTCATGGAAATGGTCACACCGTCCGGGTTCGCCGCTGCGCCGTTGGCCTTCCACACACCGTCAGTGACGGTGCCTGGTACCCAACCAGTGACTTTAAGGTCCGGGCTGACGATCGGGGTCGGGGTCGCTGGCGTGGTGACGGAAACCAGTTTGCCCGAGGTGTCGAAGACCATGGTCGACGGCACCGGGCCGGTCACTTTAGGATCGCTGCCGTCAGGGTTGCGGCCATCGATCAGGGTGTAAGTGTCCCAAGTGTTCGCGCCCGTCTTGACCATGTATTGGTCCATCTGGTGCTGGTTGCCCTGGCTGTCGAATACCGGCGTACTGAACTGCTTGGTGAAGGTCTCGGTCTTGGTCGGATCGAACTTGTTGGTGACAACGGCCTGATCGATCACCGCTGCGGTGGAATTCAGGTTGATCGTCGACGACACCACGCTGGTGGATTTTGGCGCAAGGTTCGACGTATCGATGCGCAGGTCGGTCAGAATGCCGTTCTGGATCTTGCCATTGGCATCCACGCCGTAACCCTGCAGACGCGCAGAGCCGTCGCTGTTGGTCACGTAGCCTTCCTTGTCGACCTTGAACGTACCGGAACGGGTGTAGGACAACGAACCGCTGTCGTTCAGCACGAAGAAACCGGAGCCGTTGATGCCCATGTCCAGCACGTTGCCGGTATTGTTGATGTCACCCTGGGTGAATTGCTGGGCCACGTTGGCCAGGCGCACGCCGCTGCCGACGGTCTTGCTGCCCGAACCCAGCTTGGTCGCGGAGTAGACATCTTCGAATTCTGCACGGGACGATTTGAAACCGGTGGTCGCCACGTTGGCGATGTTGTTGCCGGTCACGTCCAGTTGTTTATTGGCTGCATAGAGACCGCTAAGGCCGATATTGAAAGACATATTCCACTCCTTTTTGCCGGGTTAGTCGGCTCTATATACCAATGGTTTGGACTTTGGACAGGGCAATGCTGCCCAGCCCGGCCAGATTGAGCATCAATTCGCCGCCCGTCTGGCTGATCGTTACGCTGCTGACGGTCGCTGGCAGATTGGTAATCAGCGAGGTCGCCTTGTTGTCGATGTTGGCTGTGGCCGCAAAGGTATAAGTACCCGCCGGTGCCACTTCGCCCGCATCAGTCTTGCCGTCCCAAATGAAGCTGGCGTTGCCCGCCGACTGGCTGCCCATGTCGATGGTGCGGATAACCTTGCCTTCGGTGTTGGTGATCTTCAGCGTCACCGCATCGAGCGAGACCGGTACGGCAACGGTGCCGTTCAGGCTCTTGGAAGTATCGAGCACGGCCTTGTCGCCCGGCGCGATGACGGAACGTCCAACCAGCGACGACGCCTGCAATGCCTGGGAAGAGTTGTAGTTGCCGGCAATCCCGGAAACCGTGTCGTTCAATGTGGTAATGCCTTCCAGGCTGCTGAACTGCGCCAACTGGGCAACGAACTCGCCGTTGTCCTGTGGCTCCAGCGGGTTCTGGTTTTTCAGTTGCGTCACCAGCAATTGCAGGAACGCGTCCTTGCCCAGTTCCTTCTTGCCCGTGGCGGTGCCGGTGGCCGACGCCAGGCTATCGTCTGTGGTGTTGGTCTTGATCGACGAATTGGCCAGGATGTCGTTGAGGCTGAAGCCACTGGTGGAATCGGTAACACTCATCTGAGTCGCCCCTTATCACTGACCGAGGGTCAGGACCTTCTGCATCATGGCTTTGGCGGTGTTCATCATTTCGGCGTTCGTCTGGAAAGAACGGCTCGCAGAAATCATGTCAGCCATTTCTTCCACCACATTGACGTTGGGGTAGTAGACGTAACCCTTGGCATCGGCAGATGGATGGTTCGGCTCGTAACGCGCATCCAGATTGCTCTGGTCTTCGACCACGCCCAGTACCTGCACGCCCTGCCCTGCAGCGTCCTGGTTCTGAAACAGCGAATCGCTGCCGCCGGTCTGGCCGCCCTGGAACATGGTGGCGAATACCGGATGGCGCGCGCGGTAGGTCTGATCGATGCTCGACGAGACCGTCTCGGCGTTGGCGATGTTACTGGCGACGGTGTTCAAGCGAGTGGTCTGGGCACTCATGCCGCTACCGGCAATGTTGAAAACGCTGGCGAGGGACATGAATCATTCTCCACGAAGGGCGGAAACCAGCCCTTTGAATTTGCTGTTGAGCAGGGTGAAGCTGGCCTGAAAGTTAACCGCGTTTTCGGCGTAGTTCGACTGCTCGATTTGCGCGTCCACGGTGTTCTGGTCGATCGACGGCTGCATCGGCGTGCGATACATCAGCGACTCGTCGCCATTGCCCAGGCCTTCGGCTTCGATATGACGGTTATTAGTCATGTTCAAGGCGAAAGAGCCGGACTTGGTTTTCTCGCTCTGTGCGGCAAGCACCTTGGAGAAGTCCAGATCCCGAGCCTTGTAGTTCGGGGTATCGGCGTTGGCGATGTTATTGGCCAGGACTTCGGCACGCTGAGCGCGGAAGCCCAGGGCTTTTTCGTGGATACCGAGCGCTTTATCGAAGCTGATGCTCATGTCGGGAAACCTTTGGGTGACCTGAATTTTCGTAACTGAGACATAGCAAGCTGCGTGCCAATTTCAAAACGCCCGGAAACCGGGGCTTTGCGGGGAGCGGCGAAGTGGCAATGCCAGAAAAGCGGCAACGGATGTCCGCCGCCCGCCGCTTTTCTGCCGCTTATCACCCTCTAAAGAACACCGCCTACCCCTTGTAGGAGTGGGCCCTGTGGCGAGGGGGCTTGCCCCCGTTGGGTCGCAAAGCGGCCCCGAAATTTCAAAGTTAAATCGGATTTACGACTGCTTCGCAGCCGAACGGGGGCAAGCCCCCTCGCCACAGGGCTCGCTCCCACAAGGTCTTGTGGTGTGTTCGGAAGAACGGCAGGCATAAAAAAACGGGAGCCCTCTGCGGGCTCCCGTTTTCGTACTACCGACAATCACTTCGCCTGGTAAATAATCCCCGGGCTGCACTGGACCATCTGGTAATGATCCGGCAAACCGTTCAGCGCTTCGGATGCGCCAAGGAAAAGATAACCACCACGCTTCAATGTACCGTGAATACGCAACAGAATGTCCTTCTTCACCTCGGCGGAGAAGTAGATCAACACGTTGCGGCAGAACACGATGTCAAACTTGCCGAGGCTCGCGTAGCTGTCCAGCAGGTTGAACGAGCGGAACTCCACGCGGCTCTTGATCGGCGCCTTGATCGCCCAGCGTCCCGCCCCTTTCGGATCGAAGTAACGCTGCAGACGCTCGGGCGACAAACCACGGCCTAGCGCCAGGCTGTCGTACTCGCCGGTCTTGCAGTTGGTCAGCATGGTGCCGGACAAATCAGTGGCAACGATTTGCACACCTGACTTCAGCTGGCCCATGTTGACACGCTCGAACTCATCGATCGACATCGACAGCGAATACGGTTCCTGCCCCGACGAGCACGCCGCCGACCAGATGCGCAGACGCTGGCCGGGTGCAGCTTTGATCGCTTCCGGGAGCACCTTGTTCTTCAACACTTCAAACGGATAGGTGTCACGAAACCACAGGGTTTCGTTGGTCGTCATGGCGTCCACCACCATCTCGCGCAAACCGCTGCGCGGCTGGGTCTGGATGCGTTGAACCAACTCACCCAACGACTTGATGCCTTGCTGCTCCATCAGTTTGTTGAGACGGCTCGAGACCAGATACTGCTTGTTTTCACCGAGCAGAATGCCACAGGCTTTTTCCAGGAAGACCCGGAACTGTTCGAAATCCAAATTACCCGTAGACAAAGATGCCGCCTCTTAAATCGTGTTGACCGCCAGGGACAGAAGGTCCCTAGCTGTTATCTGCTGCTTTGATCCGGTTGACTACCCGGGATGCCAGGTCATCAGGACGGAACTTGGCCAGAAAGTCATCGGCGCCGACTTTCTTGACCATCGCCTGATTGAACACGCCCGACAACGAAGTGTGCAGGATGATGTGCAATTTTTGCATGCGTGGGTCGCTGCGGATTTCAGCCGTGAGGGTGTACCCGTCCATTTCCGGCATCTCGATGTCGGAAATCATCATCAGGAACTCTTCTTCCGGCTTCTTGCCTTCGTCGACCAGTTTGCGCAGGTAATCCAGCGCTTGCCGACCGTCGTTCAGCGCCACCACTTCGACACCGACTGTCTGCAGACAACGCGTGACCTGCTTTCGTGCCACTGAAGAGTCATCGACCGTCAATACCCGCAACGACAATGCCTTGTGCTGGGTTTCGACATCGACCACACCTGCAGAAATCGCTTCCGGCGTTGGCGCTACTTCGGCCAGCACCTTCTCGA
>JALYPE010000806.1 GCA_030856525.1 Pseudomonadota bacterium
GTGCTGGCGTCGGGCATTGCGGCACAGTTTCCCGAGCTGGATATCGCCGCTTGCCCCTTGGGGATTTTCGGCAAGGTTGTGTCGGACGCTGAAATCCGTAATGTCCAGGTCGGCGATCGCATCGAGATTTATCGCCCCTTGCTGGCGGATCCCAAAGAGGTCAGGCGCCTGCGAGCAGCTAAAGCGGCTGAAGCCCGGCGGCAATATTCATAACCTGTGAAATAGCAGGCAACAAAAAGCCCGGCATGCCGGGCTTTTTGTTGAGCGATACAAATTATTGCGGGGTTGTATCCAGAGGTTCTGGCGTTGGCACCGGAACGGTTTCCACGCTGTCGATGTCTTTCTGGATGGTATCCAGCAAGGAGCCAGGCTTGGCCGGCACCTCGGACTTGGGTTTTTCAGCATTCTGCGCTGGCGCAGTGACGCTGGTCCCGCTGTCCTTGCCCAACAGGGCTTCATCACGGCTTACGCCGGGCATGAAGTCACCGGAAAGGCTGACCAGTTGGTCGTTGCCATTAAAGATGACACTGACGCGCTCCTGTTGGCGCTCTCCGCCTCCAGGCTGCAGGCTATAGAGATAATCCCAGCGATCGGCATGGAATGTGTCGGTCAGCAGGGGATTGCCCATAATAAACCGTACTTGCCGTCGGGTCATTCCCGGGCGTAACTGGTCTATCATGTCCTGCGTGACGACATTGCCCTGCTGGATGTCGATTTTGTAAACCCCGGGGAATGAACAACCGGCGAGTGCGAGCAGTCCCACAAAGGTGAAACTGGTTAGCAAGAGCTTGGTGTTTTGCATCGGTGGGCGACTTCCACTATCTTGGCTGGGACAACGTAAACGCCGATCATACCCGCATTAAGAGAAGCTGCGAAGCAGCATCGCGAGAAAGCTGACCATGGTTGAAAATAGCGAACTACGCAAAGCCGGCCTCAAAGTGACCCTCCCGAGGGTCAAGATTCTGCAAATGCTCGATTCCGCCGAGCAACGCCACATGAGTGCCGAGGACGTTTACAAGGCGCTCATGGAGGCTGGTGAGGACGTCGGTCTGGCCACGGTTTACCGTGTTCTGACTCAGTTCGAGGCAGCTGGCCTTGTGGTGCGGCACAACTTCGACGGAGGCCACGCGGTCTTCGAACTGGATGACGGCAAGCATCACGACCACATGGTCAACGTCGAAACCAGTGAAGTGATCGAATTCTTCGACGAAGAAATCGAGCGTCTGCAGAAAGCCATTGTCGACAAGTATGGCTTCGAGATGGTTGATCACAATCTTGTGCTGTACGTGCGCAAGAAAAAGTAAGCATGTCGCGCGAACACGATGTTCGCGAAACGAGCGAAGGCGACCCCAGGGTCGCCTTCGTGCTGTCTGCCGTCTTTAAATTTTCGCGGTGACGACCATTTTCTTCGCGTGCGCCAGGGATTCCTTGGTCAGGTCAATCCCGCCCAGCATTCGCGCCACTTCCTCCACGCGATCATTTTTACTCAGCTTGGAAACGGCAGTGCGAGTGGCATCTTCACCTCGTACCTTGTGCACAAACAGATGTTGATGCCCTTGAGCTGCCACCTGCGGCAGGTGAGTTACTGTCAGCACCTGGCCACGTTCGCCCAGGCGGCGTAGCAACTGGCCAACGATCTCGGCCGTCGGGCCGCCGATGCCTACGTCCACTTCGTCAAATACCAGCGTTGGTACGCGCGACGTTTGTGCGGTAATCACCTGAATCGCCAGACTGATCCGCGACAACTCACCGCCCGACGCCACCTTGGCCAAGGCCTTCAATGGCTGACCCGGGTTGGCACTGACCAGCAGTTCAACTTGTTCGAGGCCGTTGGGTAGCAGCTCGTCGCTGCTGTTGGGGCGCAGCTCGATAGTGAAGCGACCGCCCGGCATGCCAAGGCGCTGGATTTCCTGCTCGACCGCGCTGGCCAGGCTGCTGGAGGCCTGATGGCGCAGATCGCTCAACTCCCTGGCTTTCTCCTGATAGTGACGGGCATAAGAGGCCAGTTCATCGCTGAGACGTTCGATCGATTCATCGTTTGCATTCAAAGTTTCGATTTCGTCCAGCAGGCGCTGTTGCATCTCGGCAACCTCGGTTGGCTGGATACGGTGCTTGCGCGCCATGGTGTAGATGGAGTCGAGACGCTCCTCAAGGTATTGCAGGCGCGCCGGGTCGGCGTCGAAATTGTCGAGAAAGCGATTAAGCTCGCCAACGGCTTCTTCCACCTGAATCTGCGCACTGGTCAGCAAGCTGCTGGCTTCGCCGAGCGCACCTACCGATGTGGTCACACTCGACAGGCGGTTGAGGCTGGCGGTTAGCGCATTCAAGACATTGCCAGAATCACTTTCACTGCATTGCTCAACCACTTGCCGGCAGATACCGAGCAGGGTTTCCGCGTTCGTCAGGTTCTTGTGTTCCTGCTCCAGCTGCTCCAGTTCGTTTTCACCGAGACCGAGGTTCTCCAGTTCTTCGAGCTGATAGCTGAGTAGCTGATGGCGAGCACGTTGTTCGTCGCCGGAATTGGCAAGGCGTTCGAGTTCCTGGCGGGTCTGGCGCCAGCGTTGAGCGGCCAGTTGCACCTGACGGGCAAGGTCCGTGGCGCCAGCGTATTCATCGAGCAGGCGGCGGTGCGTATCGGTCTTGAGCAGCGATTGATGCTCATGCTGACTGTGGATATCAATGACCAGTTCGCCCAAGGCTTTGAGGTCGCCGAGCGGGCAGGGTGTGCCATTGATATAGCCTCGCGAACGCCCTTCGGCAGTGATGACCCTTCGCAGGATGCACGGGCCGTCGCTCTCGAGATCACGCTCGGCAAGCCAGGCGCTGGCTTCCGGGATGTCGACCAGATCGAACGTGGCAAGGATGTCGGCCTTGTCCGCGCCTGGGCGGACTACGCCACTGTCGGCGCGGTCGCCAAGCGTCAAGCCCAGTGCGTCGAGCATGATCGACTTGCCGGCGCCGGTCTCACCCGTGATCACGCTCATTCCGCGATCAAGTTCGAGATCGAGATGTTCGACGATGGCGTAGTTGTGTACGGACAGGTGCACCAGCATAAAGGCCGCTCCCAGGCTTGAGGTCTGGTTATTTATACAGTGTTTTGTTTTGCGCTGACAATGCCCATTTTCAGCGTGATCTGTACGGGCCGACGGAATGCTGGCGGCCGTGACGGGCAATGCAGCTGTTTTTTGTAGGGTTAATCGCGACGGACCCTTGAAGCAGGATTTTGCGGCCCCATATATCGGGACAGAAGCGCGGGTTGAGCTCGCGGACGTTATTGAAAGGAGAAATCTATGGCTGACGAACAGACAGTGGATACGCAAAATCTAGACGCCGATCAGGCTGCCCAGGATTCGGGCAGCGACCTGGCGGCTCGTGTACAAGTGCTCGAAGAGCAGCTGGCTGGCGCCCAGGATCAGGCCTTGCGTGTAGCGGCTGATCTGCAAAACGTCCGCCGTCGCGCCGAGCAGGATGTAGAAAAAGCGCACAAATTCGCTCTGGAAAAGTTTGCAGGCGATTTGCTGCCGATCATCGACAGCCTCGAGCGCGGCCTGGAGCTGTCCAGCCCGGATGACGAAAGCATCCGTCCAATGCGCGAAGGCATCGAGCTGACCCTGAAAATGTTCCAGGACACCCTGAAGCGTTATCAGCTGGAAGCGATCGATCCGCACGGCGAACCGTTCAACGCTGTTCAGCATCAGGCCATGGCCATGCAGGAAAGCGCAGACGTCGAGCCGAACAGCGTACTCAAGGTGTTCCAGAAGGGCTATCAGCTCAATGGTCGCCTCCTGCGCCCGGCCATGGTCGTGG
>JALYPE010000821.1 GCA_030856525.1 Pseudomonadota bacterium
CTGCCGGACTGCGGGCGATGCTCGGCGCCGCGGAAGCGTTATCCCACGCTGCTGCGAAGGGGGAAATCAACGCGGCGGATGCGCAGGAAGAGCTGTTTGAAATCATTGTGGGGATGGTTGAAAGAAACTCAAATATTGCCCTGTAGGAGCAAGCTTGCTCGCGATGGCGGTGTGTCATTTACTAATAAATCGGCTCATCCGCCACCATCGCGAGCAAGCGTGCTCCTACATTAATTCTGTCGCCTCAGCTGATCCCGTTGCCAAGCCGCTGCCGCACACATTCATTCGCCCGATGCGTCATCTGGTCCAGATGGCGGTCGCGCTGTTTTTCCGCATCGAGCATGGCGCGCTTTCCGTGCTTTTGCAGCAGGTAGGTGTGGATCTGTCGCACCTCCAGCGAGCTGTAGATCGACGCCACATCCAGCGTCCCCATCAAGCCGTCGCTGGCATGATCGCGGGTGTTCATCAGCACCTGCGTCCCGCGCACGCCCGTCACCTGAAAACCCGTCGCTTCAAAATACGGCACCTTGGCCACCGCACAGCTCAGCTCCGCATGCGGGTAACGACCGACCATCTCGCGCAGCATTCGCCGGGCTATGCCCTGTCGACGATGACCCGCGTGAACCGACATATACGCCACACCGCACGCATCGGGATCGTCCTGCATGGGCAGGTACAGCAGGAAACCGAGGACCTTTTCCGGATCATCGTCATCCGTCGCCACCAGCAGCTCCACCGCAATGCCTTTCGTCCCGTTCAACGCCTCCAGATACAGATGCACCTCGAAGCCGATCGCGTACTGATAGACGTTGTACAACAGGTTGCTCGGCGGGATCGCGACCATGCTGATGTCGGTCAGGTTATCGACCACCAGCTGCAGAATCTGGCTATTCACGGGCTCAGGGCACGGCGTTTTGTAGTGGGTAATCTGGGGCATGAGGCTCTCTGAAACACTGTCGACAATTTACAAAGCTACGCTGATCCCTGTAGCTGGCGAAGCCTGCGTAACGATCCCGCAGATACGGCGCGCCTATCATAACGCGCACAGACGGCACGCCTGAAAGTAAACGCTGCCATTAATGAATTCACCTCATCACTTCATGCAGTTTCACGGCCTTAATAGAAACCCTCGATCTTTCTACGATGGACTCAATAGCCAGCCGCCCGCCGGGCGATTCATGAGCCAGACGCATAACTCTATAGCTCAATACCGCAAAAACATTCTGCGAGCGCACGGGTCACTCTTTTGATGAGGACTGGCAACGCCCCGAAAATCTAGAGGAATCGAACCAATGGACGACCATGACCTGATGTCGATCTCCCGACGCAAATTTTTGATTGTGGGCGCAGTCACGGCGGCGGCCGTGGCGTTGCCTCCGTTCATTTCCGCGCGTGCGTCTGCCGCTAACGCAGCGCGTCCGATCAAGGAAAAAATCTCGTTCGAGGTGAACGGCAAACAGCAATCACTGGACGTCGACACGCGCATCACGCTACTCGATGCGTTGCGCGAAAACCTGCAACTGACCGGTACCAAAAAAGGTTGCGACCACGGTCAATGCGGCGCTTGCACGGTGATCGTCGACGGCCGGCGCCTCAATTCATGCCTGACCCTGGCGGTCATGCACGATGGCTCGAAAGTCACCACCATCGAAGGGCTCGGCACGCCGGACAAACTGCACCCGATGCAGGCAGCCTTCATCAAACACGACGGCTACCAGTGCGGCTATTGCACGCCGGGGCAGATCTGTTCGGCGGTCGCCGTGCTCGGAGAAATCCGCGACGGCATTCCCAGCCACGTCAGCCCCACGCTGACCGACCCGCCGCAGCTAATTGCCAGCGAATTCCAGGAGCGCATGAGCGGCAACATCTGCCGCTGCGGCGCCTATTCCAACATTGTCGAGGCAATTAGCGAAGTCGCAGGGAGGACCCCATGAGACCGTTCAGTTACGAGCGCGCAGGATCACCCGCAGAGGCTGCGGCCGCGGCGGCGCGTCATCCCGGCGCTAAGTTTATTGCCGGCGGAACCAATCTGTTGGATCTCATGAAGCTCGAAATTGAAAAGCCCCCCCACTTGATCGACGTAAATGGTCTCGCCCTCGACAGAATCCAGGCA
>JALYPE010000847.1 GCA_030856525.1 Pseudomonadota bacterium
CACCGCTATCGCGAGCAGGCTCGCTCCCACAGTGCGTTCAGGTCACGCCTTTACACCGCCCAATGGGGGCAATTTCGCCAGCTTCAATGCAATCAGCAACGCCACCACCAGCAGCGCCGCAATGAACAGGCCGATCCCGTTCCAGCCACCCAAGTGCCAGAACACGCCGCCTGCTGTCCCCGCAATGCTCGACCCGGCGTAATAACTGAACAGATACAGCGAAGAGGCCTGGCCTTTGGCTTTCAAGGCGCGGCGGCCGATCCAGCTGCTCGCCACCGAATGGGCACCGAAGAAGCCGAAGGTGAAAATCAGCATGCCGATGATCACCAGTGGCAGCGGCGTGAACAGGGTCAGGGCGAGGCCGACAAGCATCAACGCGATGGTCGCCCAGAGCACGCGGCGGCGTCCGAGTCGGTCCGCCAGTGCGCCGATTTTTGCCGAGCTGTAAATCCCTGACAGATACACTACCGACAGCAGCCCGACGTAGGCCTGGTCCATGTTGTAGGGCGCAGCCAGCAGGCGATAGCCGATGTAGTTGAACAGCGTGACAAAGGCGCCCATCAGCACGAATGCTTCAAGAAACAACAGCGGCAGGCCGGCGTCGCGAAAGTGCTGGGTGAAGCCGTCGAGCAGGCTGCGCGGATGCAGCGAGCGCGGGCGGAAGTTGCGCGACTCCGGGAGGATCTTCCAGAACACCGCTGCAGCGATCAGCGCCAGTGCGCCAATCACCAGCATCGCCGTGTGCCACGTGACAAAGTCGATCAATACGCCGGTGATCAAACGTCCGCTCATGCCGCCGATGGCATTGCCGGCTATGTACAAGCCCATCGCCAGGCCGATGTGATGCGGGTGTATTTCTTCGCTCAGGTAAGTCATGGCGACCGCCGCCAGACCACTCAACGACAAACCGATCAACGCACGCATCAGCAGCACGCCGTGCCAGCTAGGCATCATCGAACTGGCAAGCGTGCACAAGGCCGCAGCAAACAGCGCCGCGACCATGACTGGTTTGCGTCCGACCCGGTCCGAAATCGGACCGGTGATCAGCAGGCCGAAAGCCAGCATGCCGGTCGCCACCGACAGAATCAGACTGCTCTGCGCTGCGTTGATCGAATACTCGTGGGATAGCAACGGCATCATCGGCTGCACGCAGTACAGCAGCGCGAACGTCGCGAAACCGCCGCAGAACAGCGCCAGCACCGTGCGCATGAACATCGGCGTGCCTTTCTCGATATAGATTTCCTTGAGCTCGGCAACGGCATCATCCAGCGCGGCGGGCGGGACTTCATGGGCGAGTGGAGCGACAGCAGTTTTCACGTCAGACCTCGGAGGGGCGCAGCCGGTCAGGCAATGGAAAAAGCATATAGCCGGCTAATGATTCAATCCAATATATTGTTCGACCTGTTTGAGAGGTTTTGCGACCTAATGGGGGTTTCATGGAACTGCGTCACTTGCGCTACTTCATCGCCGTCGCCGAAGAATTGCATTTTGGCCGCGCCGCTCAGGTGCTGGGCATCTCTCAGCCACCCCTGAGCCAGCAGATTCAGGCACTTGAGCAGGAAGTGGGCGCGCGGTTGTTTGAGCGGACCAATCGTCGGGTCGAGTTGAGCGAGGCGGGTCGTCTGTTTCTGGAGGAAGCGCGACTGGTGCTGGCGCAAGTCGACAAGGCCGCGGATGTGGCGAGGCGCGCGCAGCTGGGCGAACTGGGCGAACTGAAGATCGGCTTTACCTCTTCGGCTCCGTTCAACTCAACCATTCCACAGGCGATTTTCGCTTTCCGCCAACGCTTCCCGGCCGTGCACCTGCACTTGCGAGAAATGAGCAGCACCCAAGTGGCCGATGCGCTGGTCGATGAGTCGATAGAAGTGGGAATAATGCGGCCGCTGGGATTGCCGGAGTCGCTCAGTGTCGTGGAATTGATGCGTGAACCCTTGGTTGCCGTGCTCAGCTCCAAACACCCGTTAGTGGCCGAGAGTGAAGATGGTTTATTTCTCTCGGCGCTGGCCCTCGAACCCTTCGTGTTCTTCCCGCGCAGTTACGGCAGCGGTTTGTATGCGCAATTGCTGAGCCTGGCGCGGGACGCGGGATTCAGCCCGCATTTCGCCCAGGAAGCGGGGGAGGCGATGACCATAATCGGCTTGGTCGCGGCGGGGCTTGGCGTATCGGTCCTGCCGGCGTCGTATCAGCGAATGCGCATTGACGGTGTGGTCTACCGACCCTTGCTGGACCCTGCAGCGGTGTCGGCGGTGTGGCTGGTGCAGCGCAAGGATCAGAAGTCGCCGATGGCGAGGGCGTTTGTGGAGTTGTTGACGCGTAGGGTTGAGCCGATGGAAGGGTGACTGGGCCTTTCTGTCCGAGCAAGTGAAACGATTTCCCTGAAAACAACACCGTCCCTGTAGCAGCTGGCGCAGCCTGCGTCCGGTCGCGCAGCAGTCACATCAACGGCGGATGCGACCTGAAGTTTAGACTGCGCTTTACTGGTTAACGGCCGCTGCACAGCTGGTGCAGCCAGACGCAGGCTGTGCCAGCTGCTACGGGTTGTGCGACGTTGCAGCGAGCGACAGCGCTCGCACATTCCGCCCTTACTGAACCTTCGCCAAATCCCCTTTCAGCGCAACGCCCGCCATGATCGCGCCGGCGTGGCATTCGTAGTTTTTGGCATCCTTGCGCTCGTTGCTTTTGTAGAAGCTGACGATGTTGGTCACTGCGTTGGCGCCGGCGTTTTTTGCAGCCTGGTGCAGGCTGATGATGGCCGATTGCGCGACCCATTCGCAGGCGACTTCGTCAGACTTGTTGAAGGCGTTGGTTTTCTTGTTGGTGACCGCGCCCGGGCTGACGACGGTGACTTGGCCGGCCGGGGTGTTGCCGGCGAGGTAGAACTTCACGCTGCCGTCGATTTTGCCGGCGCGCGTGGCTTCGACGATGGCTTTATCCAGCGGCAGATACACCGCCGTGTCACGCGCCTGACTGACGGCAGGCGAAGTGCAGATCAGCAGGGTGGCGGCGGTAGCGATTTTCTTGAAGTGCATGAGGTCTCCTTGACCTTGAGAGTGTTGGGTTACGACCAGCGACGGAAGATCAGCGAGGTGTTGACGCCGCCGAAGGCAAAATTGTTATTCATGACGTATTGATTGCTCATCTGCCGAAACTCGCCGCGCAAATAATCAAGCTTGCCGCACTGCGGATCGACATCGTCGAGATTGAAGGTGTGCACGTACTGGTCACGGTTCATCATTTCGATGCTGAACCAGGATTCCAGCGCACCGCACGCGCCCAGCGTGTGGCCGAGGAAACTCTTCTGCGAACTGATCGGCATGTGCTCGCCAAACAACGCACTGGTCGCCAGCGTTTCAGCGATGTCGCCCTGTTCAGTGGCGGTGCCATGACCGTTCACGTAGCCAATATCCGATGGCTGCAGACCGGCATCTTCCAACGCCAATTCCATTGCCCGGCGCATGGTCACCTGCTCCGGACGGGTGGTGTGCTGACCGTCGGCATTGCTGCCGAAACCCACCAGTTCGGCATGGATGTGCGCGCCACGCGCCAGTGCGTGCTCAAGCTCCTCAAGCACCAGCATGCCGCCACCTTCGCCAATCACCAGACCGTCGCGGCCGCTGTCGTAAGGACGTGGCGAGGTCTGCGGGGCATCGTTCTTCAGGCTGGTGGCGTAGAGCGCGTCGAAGACCATGGCTTCGGTGGGGCACAGTTCTTCAGCGCCGCCCGCGAGCATCAACGGCAAGCGACCGAACTTGATCGACTCATACGCGTAACCGATGCCCTGGCTGCCGCTCGTGCAGGCGCTGGACGTCGGGATGAGCCGACCGGTGAGGCCGAAGAAGATGCTGATATTGGCGGCGGTGGTGTGCGGCATCATCCGCACGTAGGAGTTGGCGTTCAGGCCCTCGGCCACCGAGTTGAGCAGCATGTTGCCGAACGCCTTGATCTCGTCGGTGCTGCCAGTGGACGAGCCGCACGCCACGCCCATGCGGCCGTCCTTGATCAATTCGTTGCCAAGCAATCCGGCGTCGGCCAGCGCCCGCTCGGCAGCACCCACGGCCAGGCGCGAGACGCGGCCCATGCTGCGCAGTTGCTTGCGGGTCCAGTGGCTCGGCACCTTGAAATCATCGATGGGCCCGGCCAGACGTGTGTTGAGTTCGGTAAATCGATCCCACTCGTCCATGCGC
>JALYPE010000866.1 GCA_030856525.1 Pseudomonadota bacterium
CTGAGTGGAGGTTCTGCGCAGTGGGCAACCCGGCATGGATGCCGGGTTAGCCGCCCCCGGCCATGGATGGCCGATGGCGGCGGGCCCACGGAGCAGGACCGGAGCGAGGGCATGGCGAGCCTAGGCGAGGCACCGTACGTCAGGGGCAAGAGCGCTTGGTTACTTGGCGCTTCTCCAAGTGACCCGCTGTAAAAGCGGAACCAATATCAGCCCTAACCGCAAAAACGGATATGTACACCCTCAAAACCTAAGTCCCCTGTCATAAAGCCATCTCAAACAAGCCTCACTCCTACAGGTGATCGCATTTCAAGTGCAGAAGCGCTTGCTCGTGTAAGCAGCAGGTCAGTCAACATCGTAATCGACCAATCAACCAATTAACCACCTACGCAATCAAGCCGTCCTCCCGCTATTCACCCCGAATATATTGCTCCAGCTGCTGAATCAACTCCGCCTGCTCAGCGATGGCTTCCTTCACCAAATCGCCAATCGACAGCAGTCCAATCAGCTTGCCATTCTCCACCACTGGCAAATGGCGCAGGCGCTTGTCGGACATGATGCTCAGGCAGGTGTCGACGGTTTGATGGGTGTCCACCGTGATCACCGGCGAGACCATGATGTCGCGGACCGGCGTTCCCACTGAAGAGCGGCCGTGCAGCACCAGTTTACGGGCGTAATCGCGCTCGCTGATGATTCCCAACACCTCTTCATTTTCCACCACCAGCAAGGCGCCGACGTTCTTCTCGGCCATCTTCATCAGTGCTTCGAGCACCATGTGATCGGGCTTGATCTGGTGCACTTCCTGATTTTTCTGATCTTTCAACTTGAGCAGTTGGGCGACGGTTTTCATGGCGGTTACTCTGGTGTTGTCGTTGTCCTTGAAGAATCGTAGACGCTGGCCCGCAGAGCAAGGCGCAAAGCGGCAGATAATGCGCAAAAAACGTCATTTTCCGGTTTTCTCGGGTAAACCCCTCGGTTTTGCTCACAATTGACGCACCTGTGGGAGCCAGCCTGTTGGCGAAGGCGATAGACCGTCCAATTCAATCTGACTGAAATGCCGCGTCCGGTCCCTCATCAACCGTATTCAGGTCGCAATACCCAGTCTCAGCCACGATGACAGGTACAATCACCGCCTGAATCAAACTCGAGGTTGCAGTGGTGGATTTACAGCGGGGCTTCGTCCTGACCCGGCATTGGCGCGATACCCCGGCCGGCACCGAAGTCGAATTCTGGCTGGCCACCGACAACGGTGCCCAACGGGTTCGCCTGCCACATCAGCCGTCAGTGGCGTTCATTCCGGCTATTCAGCGCGAACAGGCCGAGCTTCTGTTACGAGATGAAAAGAACGTCGAACTGCGCCCGTTGGCTTTGCAGGATTTCGAGCATCGCCCGGTGCTCGGTCTGTATTGCCAGCAGCACGGCCAGTTGATGCGCCTGGAAACGGCGCTGCGCAAGGCCGGTGTCGAAGTCTTCGAGGCCGACGTGCGCCCGCCGGAACGCTACATGATGGAGCGGTTCATCACTGCGCCGGTGATCTTCGGCGGTACACCCGATGCCGATGGCCTGCTGCGCGACGCGCAGATGAAGCCCGACCCCGATTACCGCCCGGCGCTGAAACTGGTGTCTTTGGACATCGAAACCACCGCGCGCGGCGAGCTGTATTGCATTGGCCTGGAAGGCTGCGGCGAGCGTCAGGTGTATATGCTCGGGCCGCCTAATGGTGACCACAGCGCGGTGGACTTTCAGCTCGAATACTGCGACTCCCGCACCGTCCTGCTGAAAAAACTCAACGAATGGTTCGCCCGCTTTGATCCCGACGCGATCATCGGCTGGAATGTCGTGCAATTCGATCTGCGCGTGCTTCACGAGCACGCGCGACGCCTGGGTGTGCCGCTGAAACTGGGGCGCGGCGGTGAGGAAATGCAGTGGCGCGAACACGGCAGCGGCAATCATTACTTCGCCTCGGCGGCGGGGCGGCTGATCATCGACGGCATCGAAGCCCTGCGCTCGGCGACCTGGAGCTTTGCGTCCTTCAGCCTGGAAAACGTTGCGCAAACGCTGCTTGGCGAAGGCAAGGCGATCAACAACCCTTATCAGCGCATGGACGAAATCAACCGCATGTTCGCCGAGGACAAACCGGCGCTGGCCAAGTACAACCTCAAGGACTGCGAGCTGGTCACGCAGATTTTCGCCAGGACCCAATTGCTGACCTTTCTGCTGGAGCGCGCCAGCGTCACCGGATTGCCGGCGGACCGCAGCGGCGGCTCGGTGGCAGCGTTCACGCATTTGTACATGCCGCTGATGCACCGGCAGGGTTTCGTCGCGCCCAATCTCGGCAGCAAACCCGCTGAGGCCAGCCCGGGCGGGTTTGTCATGGACTCGCAGCCGGGTCTCTATGAGTCGGTTTTGGTGCTCGATTACAAGAGCCTTTATCCGTCGATCATCCGCACCTTTCTGATCGACCCGGTGGGCCTGATCGAAGGTCTCAAGCATCCCGGCGACGATGAGTCGGTTGCGGGTTTTCGTGGCGCACGCTTCTCCCGCACCCGACATTGCCTGCCCGCCATCGTCGCGCGGGTCGCCGAAGGTCGCGAAACCGCCAAGCGCGAGCACAACGCACCGCTGTCCCAGGCATTGAAGATCATCATGAATGCTTTCTACGGCGTGCTCGGCTCCAGTGGCTGCCGGTTCTTCGATACACGGCTGGCGTCGTCGATCACCCTGCGCGGTCACGAAATCATGCTCCGTACCCGCCAATTGATCGAAGCCCAGGGCCACACGGTGATCTACGGCGATACCGACTCGACGTTCGTCTGGCTGCGTCGTGCCCACGGGCAGGAAGAGGCCGCGCAGATCGGCCGCGCACTGGTGGACCACGTCAACCAGTGGTGGCGTGAACATGTGCAGCAGGTATACGGGCTGGACAGTGCGCTGGAGCTGCAATTCGAGACCCACTACAAACGGTTTCTGATGCCGACCATTCGCGGCGCGGAGGAGGGCAGCAAAAAGCGCTACGCCGGGTTGGTCAGTCGCGCCGACGGCACTGACGAAATGGTCTACAAAGGTCTGGAGACGGTGCGCACCGACTGGTCGCCACTGGCCCGGCAATTTCAGCAGGAACTGTATCTGCGCATCTTCCAGCGCAAGTCGTACCAGGATTATGTGCGCGATTACGTGCGCAAGACCCTTGCGGGGGAGTTCGATGATCGTTTGATTTACCGCAAGCGCCTGCGCCGCGCTCTCGACGATTACCAGCGCAATGTGCCGCCCCACGTGCGCGCTGCGCGCCTGGCCGACGAGTTCAATGACCGGCAGGGCCGGCCCCGGCAATATCAGAACGGCGGCTGGATCAGTTACGTGATCACCGTGGCCGGGCCAGAACCGCTGGAAATCCGCACGGCGCCGATCGATTACGATCATTACGTGACGCGGCAATTACAGCCGGTAGCGGACGCGATTCTGCCGTTCGTGGACGACGATTTTTCAACCCTGATTGGGGGGCAGTTGGGCCTTTTTTAAGTCCAGCAATGACAACGTCCAGTCGTCAGGGATGCTGTGGAAATACTGTTTGAGCGCCTGCTTGAACAGGGCAGGCTCGGGGGCAACTTGCGCGAACAACGTCATCGAGGAGCGAAACTTCAGGTCGTCGGGATGACCGAAAATATCAGCGGCGGAACGTTGTTTGACGTTCAGCACCCACTGCGTGCAGTCGCGCAGACGCTTGCCGAGCAGTGGGTGCTCGAGGTAAGCCACTGCTTCGTCGGCGGACTGGATGGCGAAATAGCGCGACATTTCGCTGCCGCCAAGCCCGGCCAGTTGCGGAAAGATGAACCACATCCAGTGCCGGCGTTTTTCTCCGGCTTTGAGTTCTTCTTCGACTTTGCCGAACACCGGGTCCTGCGCATGGATAAAGCGCTGCAGATTGAAAGAATCTTGTAGATCGGTGCTTCTCATGCAGAAGCCCTCTGACAAAACGGCATTGGCTCAGACCATGGCCAGGCGCTGTTTGGTTTGCGGCGCACGAAATGCCTGGTCCAGCGCCTCCAGGTCCCCGGGTTGAAGCTTTAATTGTGCAGCCTGTGCATTCAAACGCACATGTTCCGGCCGAACGGCTTTAGGAATGGCGATCACACCGTCCTGCCGCAGAATCCAGGCGAGTGCCACTTGCGCCGGGGTTACATCATGTCGGGTGGCGATGTTTTTCAGTGTCGCGTGAGCCAGCATCTGGCCGCCCTGGCCGATGGGACAGTACGCCATCAGCGGCATGTGCTGTTGCTGCTGCCACGGCAGCAGGTCGAATTCGATGCCACGTTCTTCGAGGTTGTAGAGGACTTGATTGGTCGCGCAGGCTGGATAGGCCAGTTCCTGCAGGTCATCGACGTCGAAATTGGACACGCCCCAGCGGCCGATCTTGCCTTCATCGCGCAAGCGTTCGAACGCGTCGACTGTTTCTTCGAGGGGATACTGGCCGCGCCAGTGCAGCAGGTACAAATCGATATAGTCGGTGCCGAGCCGTCGCAAGCTACGCTCGCAGGCCTGCGGGATGCCGTTGCGGCTGGCGTTGTGCGGATACACCTTGCTGACTAGAAATACCTTGTCGCGTTGACCGCTGATGGCTTCGCCGACCACTTCCTCGGCGCCGCCTTCGGCGTACATTTCAGCGCTGTCGATCAGCGTCATGCCCAGCTCGATGCCTTGGCGCAGCGCGGCGATTTCATCTTTGCGCCGTGAGTCGTCTTCGCCCATGCGCCACGTGCCTTGGCCAATGACCGGTACACGGACGCCGGCCAGTTCGAGGGTCCGCATCAAAACCTCCTTGCAGGAAAACGATTTATACTACGGTGGGCAGCAAAATCGCCCGGTGGTTCCCTTTCAAAAGCGCCAGCGGCCCGACCGGCGCACCCCGCTCAAGATATATGCGCAGCCCGTAGCAGCTGCCGAGCACGCGAGGCTGCGTCCGGCGCGCAGCAGTCGTAATTGCTGCGCGCGGGGTTCCACTGAAATCCCGCGTGTGGTTTGGCGACTGCTTCGCAGC
>JALYPE010000869.1 GCA_030856525.1 Pseudomonadota bacterium
CCGATGTACAAGGTGGTTTTGTTTAATGATGACTACACACCGATGGATTTCGTCGTCGAAGTGCTCGAGGTGTTTTTTAACCTGAATCGTGAGCTGGCGACCAAGGTCATGCTGGCCGTCCATACAGAAGGACGGGCAGTATGTGGAGTGTTTACCCGCGACATCGCCGAGACCAAGGCCATGCAGGTCAACCAGTACGCCAGGGAAAGCCAGCATCCGCTACTCTGTGAAATCGAGAAGGACGGTTAACTCCGACCACTTGGGTATGAGGTGAAGCTATGTTAAACCGCGAGCTCGAAGTCACCCTCAATCTTGCCTTCAAAGAGGCACGTTCGAAGCGTCATGAATTCATGACCGTCGAACACCTCTTGCTGGCCCTATTGGATAATGAGGCTGCCGCCACCGTATTGCGTGCGTGCGGCGCCAACCTCGACAAACTCAAGCATGATCTGCAAGAGTTCATCGACTCTACTACGCCGTTGATCCCCCTTCATGACGAGGATCGCGAGACCCAGCCAACCCTGGGCTTCCAGCGCGTTTTGCAGCGTGCAGTGTTTCACGTGCAGAGCTCGGGCAAGCGTGAGGTAACCGGTGCCAATGTGCTGGTTGCGATCTTCAGTGAGCAAGAGAGTCAGGCGGTGTTCCTGCTGAAACAGCAGAGCGTGGCGCGCATCGATGTCGTCAACTACATCGCTCACGGCATTTCGAAAGTGCCGGGGCATGGCGATCACTCTGAAGGTGAACAAGATATGCAGGACGACGAGGGCGGCGAGTCTTCTTCTTCGGGCAATCCCCTGGATGCTTATGCCAGCAACCTCAACGAACTCGCGCGCCAGGGTCGAATCGATCCATTGGTAGGCCGTGAGCTGGAGGTCGAGCGCGTCGCGCAGATTCTCGCGCGCCGTCGCAAGAACAATCCGTTGCTGGTCGGCGAAGCGGGCGTGGGCAAAACCGCGATCGCCGAAGGCCTGGCCAAGCGTATTGTCGACAACCAGGTGCCTGACCTGCTGGCCAACAGCGTGGTGTATTCGCTGGATCTGGGCGCTCTGCTGGCCGGGACCAAATACCGCGGTGATTTCGAGAAGCGCTTCAAGGCGTTGCTCAACGAGTTGAAAAAACGCCCGCAGGCGATCCTGTTCATCGACGAGATCCACACCATCATTGGTGCGGGTGCTGCGTCTGGTGGGGTGATGGATGCTTCGAATCTGCTCAAGCCTTTGCTGTCGTCCGGCGACATTCGCTGCATCGGTTCGACTACATTCCAGGAATTTCGCGGAATCTTCGAGAAGGATCGGGCGTTGGCCCGGCGCTTCCAGAAGGTCGACGTGTCGGAGCCGTCGGTGGAAGACACCATCGGCATCCTGCGCGGGCTGAAGGGTCGTTTCGAGCAGCATCACAGCATCGAATACAGTGATGAAGCCTTGCGTGCCGCTGCCGAACTCGCGTCGCGTTATATCAATGACCGCCACATGCCGGACAAGGCCATCGACGTGATCGACGAGGCGGGTGCCTATCAGCGTCTGCAACCGGTCGAGAAGCGTGTGAAGCGCATTGAAGTGCCTCAGGTCGAGGACATCGTTGCGAAAATCGCGCGGATTCCGCCCAAGCATGTCACCAGTTCCGACAAAGAACTGCTGCGTAACCTTGAACGTGACTTGAAGCTGACCGTATTTGGCCAGGATGCTGCGATCGACTCTTTGTCGACCGCGATCAAGCTGTCCCGTGCCGGTCTCAAGTCGCCTGACAAGCCTGTCGGTTCGTTCCTGTTCGCAGGTCCGACCGGTGTCGGTAAAACCGAAGCGGCGCGTCAGTTGGCCAAGGCATTGGGGATCGAGCTGGTTCGCTTCGACATGTCCGAGTACATGGAGCGCCACACCGTATCGCGTCTGATTGGTGCGCCTCCGGGCTATGTCGGATTCGATCAGGGCGGCCTGCTGACCGAAGCCATCACCAAGCAGCCTCACTGCGTGTTGTTGCTCGATGAGATCGAGAAGGCGCACCCTGAAGTCTTCAACCTGCTGCTGCAGGTGATGGACCACGGCACGCTCACCGATAACAACGGGCGCAAGGCAGACTTCCGTAACGTAATCGTCATCATGACGACCAACGCTGGTGCCGAGACTGCAGCGCGTGCTTCGATCGGTTTCACCCATCAGGACCACTCGTCTGATGCGATGGAAGTGATCAAGAAGAGCTTTACGCCTGAGTTCCGCAACCGTCTGGATACTATTATCCAGTTTGGTCGCCTCAGTCATGAAGTCATCAAGAGCGTGGTGGACAAGTTCCTCACCGAGCTTCAGGCGCAGCTGGAAGACAAGCGCGTGCTGCTGGAGGTAACCGATGCTGCGCGCAGTTGGCTGGCGGCAGGTGGTTATGATTCGGCGATGGGTGCTCGACCAATGGCTCGTCTGATTCAGGACAAGATCAAGCGTCCGCTGGCGGAGGAAATTCTGTTTGGCGAACTGGCCGAGCATGGCGGTGTGGTTCACATCGACGTCAAGGACGGGGAGTTGACGTTTGACTTCGAGACGACGGCGGAGATGGCCTGACGTTAGCCGCAACAAAGCAAAAGGCGCCGAGAGGCGCCTTTTTGCTGTCTGCCGGATATCCACCGAC
>JALYPE010000903.1 GCA_030856525.1 Pseudomonadota bacterium
GTGCTGGTGATTGCGCGTGAGGGGGCGGGCATTCGCTGGTCGATGATGGACCTTCTGGGCATTCCGCAGGCGCGGCAGAAACTGGTCGACGGCGAATGGCAGGCCGATGGTTTGCTGCCTCCCAATCCCGAAGCCCGGGAGCTGTTTGCGGCATTGTTGTTCGCGCTGACACCCAGGGATGAATTGCGCGACAACTATCCCGCGGCATGGCAGCACGGCGCGCAGCGTTCCCTGCCCGAGCACTGGGAGGTGCGTTACGCGCGACCGTCGAGTTTTCAGGTGACCCTGCCCAACGGTCCTCACTATCTGGTCTCGCCCCTGAATGGTGAAATGCCATGACCGCCTACCTCAACGCCCTCGGCGTGATTTGCGCGCTGGGTCGTGACAAGGATGAAGTCGCACGCAACCTGTTCGCAGGTGACTGCTCCGGCCTGCGCGACGAAACCGGCTGGGTGCCGGAACGCTCATTGCCGGTGGCCTCTGTGCGCGGCGAACTGGCGGCAATTCCGGCTGAGCTGACCACCCAGAGCAGCCGCAACAATCAATTGCTGCTGGAAGCGGCGCTGCAGATTCGCGCTGACATCGACCTGGCGATCCAGACCTACGGGCGTGACCGCATCGGCGTGATCCTCGGCACCAGCACGTCGGGCATCGACGAAGCCAGTCGCGGACTCGCTCATTACATCCGCGAGCAGCAGTTCCCGGCCGATTACGACTATCAACAACAGGAGCTCGGCGCGCCGGCGAACTTTCTCGCTGACTGGCTGCAACTGAGCGGTCCGGCCTATGTGATTTCCACGGCGTGCACCTCCAGCGCCCGGGCGTTGATGAGCGCTCAGCGTCTGTTGGATCTGGGTTTGTGCGACGCGGTGCTGTGCGGGGGCGTCGACAGTTTGTGCAAGCTCACCCTCAATGGCTTTTCGGCGCTGGAAGCGGTGTCGGAACAACGCTGCAACCCGTTCTCGGCGAACCGTAACGGCATCAATATCGGCGAAGCAGCGGTGTTGTTCCTGATGACCAAGCATGCAGGCGCAGGCTCACCGATCGCCCTGCTGGGCAGCGGCGCCAGCTCCGACGCTCATCACATTTCCGCCCCGGAGCCGAGTGGGCGTGGTGCGCTGCAAGCGATGCGCAAAGCCTTGAGCCGCGCCGGCCTGCAACCCGGGCACATTGATTATCTGAACCTGCATGGCACCGCCACCCAGCACAACGACGCCATGGAAAGTCTGGCGGTGACGACGCTGTTCCCCTCCGGCGTGCCGTGTTCGTCGAGCAAACCGATGACCGGTCACACCCTCGGCGCGGCCGGTGCGCTGGAAGCGGCGTTCTGCTGGCTAAGCCTGAGCGCTGCCAATCCTCAGCATGCACTGCCGCCCCATATCTGGGACGGCCAGCCCGATCCCGGCCTGCCGCCGCTGAAATGGGTGACCCCGGCCGATCACCTGGCGTCCATTGCACCTCGCTACCTGATGAGCAATTCGTTCGCGTTCGGTGGCAACAACGTCAGCCTGATTATCGGAGACGCCCCATGATTGACTGGCCGCTCGCCGAACTGCTGCCCCACGCTGGCGACATGATCCTCATCGAGCAGATCCTTTCGTTCGACGAAGAGCAGATTCACACCCGCCTGACGGTCAGGCCCGGTGGTCTCTTCAACCGGCCCGACGGCAGCCTGCCGGCCTGGGTGGGCATCGAGCTGATGGCGCAGAGCGTGGCCGCGTACGCAGGCTGCCATGCACGCCAACGCGGCGATGCAGTGGCGTTGGGGTTTCTGCTTGGCACACGAAAATTCGAATGCAACGTCGAGCATTTCCCGCTGAGCACCGAATTGACCATTCATGGCATTCGCTCACTGGAAGACGACAACGGTATGGGCGTGTTCGAATGCCATATCAATGCACCTGGCATTCACGCCACCGCGCGTCTGAACGTGTATCGACCGCCGCAGGCTGCCCAATATCTTGATGAATCCCAAGGAGTCCAGTCATGACTGAATCCGTACTGGTCACCGGTTCCAGCCGTGGCATCGGCCGCGCCATCGCCTTGCGTCTGGCCCAGGCCGGGCATGACATCGTGCTGCATTGCCGCAGCGGCATGGCGGATGCTCTCGCCGTTCAAAGCCAAATCCAGGCACTGGGGCGCCAGGCGCGGGTCCTGCAATTCGACGTGTCAGACCGTGCCAGCTGCAAAGCCATCCTCGAAGCGGATGTCGAAGCACACGGCGCTTATTACGGCGTCGTACTTAACGCCGGCCTGACCCGCGACGGTGCTTTTCCGGCGCTGAGCGAGGATGATTGGGACGTCGTGATGCGCACCAACCTCGACGGTTTCTACAACGTGCTGCACCCGGTGATGATGCCGATGATTCGTCGTCGCGCGGCCGGGCGCATTGTCTGCATCACCTCGGTTTCCGGGCTGATCGGCAATCGCGGGCAGGTCAATTACAGTGCCTCCAAGGCCGGTCTGATTGGCGCGGCGAAAGCGTTGGCGATCGAACTCGGCAAGCGCAAGATTACCGTCAACTGTGTCGCTCCCGGCCTGATCGACACGGCGATGCTGGATGAAAACGTGCCGGTGGAAGAACTGATGAAAATGATCCCCGCACAACGCATGGGTACCCCCGAAGAGGTGGCCGGTGCAGTCAATTTCCTGATGTCGGCAGAAGCGTCGTACATCACCCGGCAGGTTCTGGCCGTCAACGGAGGCCTGTGCTGATGAAGCGCGTCGTCGTCACCGGCATGGCCGGCATTACTTCACTGGGCAGCGATTGGGAAA
>JALYPE010000001.1 GCA_030856525.1 Pseudomonadota bacterium
CGGCTTGATGGGTTCGGCCGAAGTGCTGCGCCTGGCCGCCGATGAAGCCGAACTGCGCGTTACGCTTGATCAATCGCCCCCTGCCAAGCTGCCGCTGACGCTGGTGCTGGCCCTGCCTCGCCCGAAAATGCTGCGCAGGGTGTTTCAGACGGTCGCGGCCATGGGCGTGCCGCGCATCGTGCTGGTCAACAGCTATCGCGTCGAGAAGAGCTTCTGGCAGACGCCGTTTCTCGAGCCCGAGTCCATTCGCGAGCAGTTGATGCTTGGCCTCGAACAGGCGCGGGACAGCGTCCTGCCGGAAATCGTCATCGAGAAACGCTTCAAACCGTTCGTTGAGGATCGCTTGCCGGCGATTGCTGAAGGCACCCTCGGATTGGTCGGCCATCCTGGCAATTACCCGCCCTGCCCGCGCGGGCTGAGTGAGCCTGTGACCCTCGCCATCGGTCCGGAAGGCGGCTGGATTCCTTACGAAATCGACCTGCTGGGCAAATCCGGCCTTCAGCCAGTGCAATTGGGCGAGCGCATCCTGCGCGTCGAAACCGCCGTCACCGCGTTGCTGGCTCGCCTGTTCTGACCGATTCAGTACCTGCAACAGCTGGCGCAACCTGCGTCCGGCTCAGGTCCGCTGGACGCAGCCTCGCAAGCTCGGCAGCTGCTACGTGGATGACGTTCGTCGTGAAGTCCGGGACTTCCTACAGAAACCCACCCATGGGCCGATACAGCTTCCATAAAAACCAACTTGTGGTCTGTGGGAGTTGCAGCAATGTACGGATGGCTAGCCGAGAAACTGGGAAACGTCAGCGTTAATCGCAAACTGGGGATCGGCTTCGGTCTGGTGCTGCTGTTGACGTTATTGATCACCTTTACCGGCTGGACCGGTTTAAGCGAGGTCATGAGCCGCGGTGACAAGCTGGGCTTTATCTCCAGCCTCAACGACCTCAGCAAAGAGCTGCGCATCGCCCGCCAGAGTTACGAAATGCGCCGAGGCGAACAGGGTCCGGAAGCGGTCAATGAGCTACTGAGCAAACTCGACAGCGGACTGAATACCGCACGCTCGCTGATTGAGCAACCGGCCGACATCGCGCTGATCGACCAGCAACTGGCTGCGGTCAGTGAATACAAACGTGCGTTCGGCACCATGATCCAGGCTGGCGCTCAGCGTGAAGACGCCCGCAGCAAGCTGGGGGCTTCTGCCGATAATGCCGTGGCGAAGATCGCGGACATCGAGAAATCCATGCTGCAAGGCGACAACATTGCCCAGTTCAATAGTGTGGTCGACCTGAGCAAACAATTGCAGCAAGCGCGCTACCAGGTCCGTGGCTACACCTATAGCGGCCGGTCCGACGCTGAACAACCGGCCCTCGACGCTATCGACACTGCGCTGAAAACCCTCAGCAGCCTGGCGACCAGTCTTCCCGAGGAATTCGCCACCAACCTGCAACAGTCCGGCGAATCGTTGAAGACCTATCGCGCCGCCGTCAGTCAGTTCCGCGACTCCCAAACCGCCAATGCCGCCGCCCTCAAAAGCATGAGCGCACAAGGCGATGTCCTGATTGATGCGAGCACGAAACTCACGGTTTCACAGACTGGGGTGCGTGATGCCGACGCGGCCCACGCCAAGAATATGCTCATCTGGGCCACTGCCCTGGCGCTGCTGATCAGCCTGTTCGCGGCATGGTTCATCACTCGCCAGATCGTCACGCCACTGAACGAAGCGCTTAAGGTCGCCGAGCGCATCGCGGCCGGCGATTTGACGCACAACCTGGCGTCGCAACGCCGTGACGAACTCGGCCAGTTGCAGCGCGCGATCCAGAGCATGACGCAAGGCCTGCGCGTGCTGATCAGCGGTATCGGTGAGGGCGTCACCCAGATCGCCAGCGCTGCCGAAGAGTTGTCAGCCGTGACCGAGCAGACCAGCGCAGGGGTCAATAGCCAGAAGATCGAGACTGATCAGGTGGCGACGGCCATGAACGAAATGACCGCCACCGTGCAGGAAGTCGCGCGCAACGCCGAAGAAGCGTCCGAAGCTGCAGCTGCTGCCGACCAGCAAGCTCGCGAGGGCGACAAAGTGGTGGGAGAAGCCATTGCTCAGATCGAGCGCCTGGCGCTCGAGGTCGGCAACTCCACCGAAGCCATGGGGCATCTCAAGCGCGAGAGCGACAAGATTGGCAGCGTGCTCGATGTCATCAAATCCGTGGCCCAGCAGACTAACCTGCTGGCCCTCAACGCGGCGATTGAAGCAGCGCGCGCCGGTGAGGCCGGACGCGGTTTTGCGGTGGTCGCCGACGAAGTCCGCAGCCTCGCCCAGCGCACACAGAAATCCACGGAAGAAATCGAAGAGCTCATCATCGGCCTGCAAACCGGCACCCAGCAAGTGGCGACCATCATGGACAACAGCCGCACCCTGACCGACAGCAGCGTGGAGCTGACCCGTCGCGCCGGCGGCTCACTGGAAAACATCACGCGCACGGTATCGGCGATTCAGTCGATGAACCAGCAGATTGCCGCAGCAGCTGAACAGCAAACCGCAGTAGCGGAGGAAATCAACCGTAGCGTGCTGAATGTGCGTGACGTGTCCGAGCAGACCTCGGCCGCCAGCGAAGAGACGGCGGCTTCCAGCGTTGAGCTGGCTCGGTTGGGTACGCACTTGCAGACGCTGGTAAGCAGGTTCAAGGTTTGAAGTGATTCAAAAATAATCACTCAAAAAAAACCCCGCTTTCGCGGGGTTTTCTTTTTGCATCAAGCCAACTGAGTCTGCGCACTCAGCGGTTTGAGTGGCAGCAGCGGCGCATGCGGATCGGCGGTCACCGATTTACGCCACGCTTCCAGCCACTCCGGATGACCTTCGTTCCAGATCTGCTCATGCAGACGACCCAATGCCACCGGATCGCTCAGCAACTGCACGCGGTCATTGTTGGTCAGCCCGTCTGGTCCGACTTTCAACGCGTGGCGGACCCGTTCAATCCGCAGCCATTCGATCGGCTCGGCTTGACGGTGACGAGATGTCGCCAGAGAGCAGGCCAGAGCGTTTTGCTGAGGATCGACGACTGAGCGGACAAAGCCGTCTTTCAACGCGTGATAACGGTTTTCGTGAGTGTACTTGTCAGTGTCGATCAGTGCCTGGGGCGGATTGTATTCCTCAGGGATCAGGAACAGGCTCTCGTCACGGGACTTGAGGCCCAAGCCCACGCGGCTGGAGATCACCGATACCGGAATCGACAACATCAACGAACCGACGATCGGCACCAGCCACCACAGGAAGCTCGGGTTCAGCCAGATCACCAGCAG
>JALYPE010000007.1 GCA_030856525.1 Pseudomonadota bacterium
GGCCTGGAAGAGTTGAAAGCCCGCGATGGCAAGGACAAGAAGCCGTTCTACGCATTGCTGCAGACCCTGTCCAACCACACGCCGTATGCCTTGCCGACGCCACTGCCGGTCGAGCGCGTGACCGATCGCGGCAGCCTCAACGAACACATGACCGCGATGCGCTACTCCGACTGGGCGCTGGGTCAATTCTTCGAGAAGGCGCGTAAAGAGCCCTACTTCAATGAAACGCTGTTCGTTGTCGTCGGCGACCACGGTTTCGGCAACGAGCAACAAATCACCGAAATGGACCTGGGGCGCTTCAATGTTCCGATGCTGCTGATCGGGCCGGGCGTGCAGGAAAAATTCGGTCAGCTGGATCACACCGTGGGTACTCAGGTCGACATCGTGCCAACCATCATGGGCCGCATCGGTGGCGACGTGATCCATCAATGCTGGGGGCGCGACCTGCTGAACCTGCCGGAAGGCGACAAGGGTTTCGGCGTGATCAAACCTTCCGGCAGTGATCAGACCGTGGCCTATCTGACGGCAGACCGCGTGCTGGTGTTGCCGAAGGACATGCCGCCCAAGCTGTACCAGTACGAACTGGGCGCCAACCCGAAAGGCACGGTTATCCCGGCATCGCCGGATGAAAGTGACCTTAAGCAGAAACTCGAGTCGTTCATCCAGACCGCGACCAAGAGTCTGATCGACAACACCGCCGGTGTAGTCGACGGCACCCCCGACTAAGTTTCACCGCGCAATAAAAAAGAGGCCCCTGAGGGCCTCTTTTTTTTACTTCTTAAATCTTTATATCTTGCCGAGTAACAGCAGGATCAACAGCACTACCAACACCACACCGATGATACCCGACGGACCATAACCCCAACTTCTTGAGTGAGGGAAGACCGGCAAGCCACCTACCAGCAGGAGGATCAGAATAATGATTAGAATTGTGCCCATGTCTATTTCCTTGTTGGAAGTGTTCTGGAATTGCCTGATGTCTACTGTCAGCTGGAATACAAATAACCCGAGCTGCTTACAACGTCCGACTAGCCTGCACGTGAAAAAATTCCATGTTTTTTTAATGTTTTTCGAAGAAAGCGTTATTTCTTTTTAATCGCACTAGTTGCTGCGGGAGCGACCAGGGTTTGCTCGGGCCATTCAGCAATCTGATGGAGCGTGGGTCGGGCCTGCTCCTTCGCTACACTCAGCGCATCTTCCCCGGAACAACAAGGCTGTCCGCTATGCAAAACCGCATGATGATCACTGGCGCGGGCTCCGGCCTGGGTCGCGAAATCGCGCTGCGCTGGGCCCGTGAAGGCTGGCAGCTGGCCTTGTCGGACGTCAGCGAACCTGGCCTGCAGGAAACCCTCAAAATGGTTCGTGACGCGGGCGGCGACGGTTTTATCCAGCGCTGCGACGTGCGCGATTACAGCCAGCTGACTGCTTTTGCGCAGGCCTGCGAAGAAAAACTGGGCGGCATCGATGTGATCGTCAATAACGCCGGCGTGGCGTCCGGTGGGTTTTTCAGCGAATTGTCGCTGGAGGACTGGGACTGGCAGATCGCGATCAACCTGATGGGTGTAGTCAAAGGCTGTAAGGCTTTCCTGCCGTTACTGGAAAAAAGCCAAGGCAAGATCATCAACATCGCTTCGATGGCTGCGCTGATGCAAGGCCCGGCCATGAGTAACTACAACGTGGCCAAGGCGGGCGTAGTGGCATTGTCGGAGAGTTTGCTGGTTGAACTGAAACAGCAGGAAATCGGCGTTCACGTGGTGTGCCCGTCATTCTTCCAGACCAACCTGCTGGATTCGTTCCGTGGCCCGACGCCGGCCATGAAAGCCCAGGTCGGCAAGCTGCTTGAGAGTTCGCCCATCACGGCGGCGGACATTGCCGACTACATTTATCAGCACGTCGCCGCGGGCGAATTCATGATTCTGCCGCACGAACAGGGGCGTATGGCCTGGGCGATCAAGCAAAAGAATCCGCAGTTGCTCTACGACGAAATGACCAGCATGGCAGACAAGATGCGCGCAAAAGCCAAACAAACCGCAGGCTGAACTTGCCGGTAAGCCATGCCCTCGTTAGGGTGGCCGGCATCGGTCACTCCTGCGAGACGTGCGCATGCTCAATTATCTGTGGTTTTTCCTCGCGGCACTGTTCGAGATCGCCGGGTGCTTTGCTTTCTGGATGTGGCTGCGGCAGGGCAAGAGTGCCTGGTGGGTTTTACCGGCACTGCTCAGCCTGACCTTGTTCGCGCTGCTGCTCACCCGCATTGAAGCCACGTACGCCGGTCGTGCTTATGCGGCCTACGGCGGGATCTATATCGTGGCATCGATTGGTTGGCTGATGGTGGTCGAGCGGGTCCGTCCGCTGGGTTCAGACTGGATCGGCGTGGCGCTGTGTGTGATCGGCGCGAGCGTTATTCTGCTGGGACCGAAGTTTTCCGCCGCTTGAAGCGTGATTTGTAGGAAGTTTCTTTCGGTGCACTCCCTCGGTTTCGTAGGGGAAGACTGATTTGCATTGGGCGCATTGAAGCGTCTGCATCTGCCGGGCATCTTCAGGGTTCAAAAACCCTGAAGGACGATAACCATGCTTGTACTCAGCCGAATGGCGGGTGAAAAGATTTCCATCGGTGACACCATTTCCGTACGCGTCGTCGCGGTCAGCGGCAACAACGTGCGCTTTGGCATTGACGCGCCAGAGGAGGTCAGCGTGCATCGTGCTGAAGTCTATGAACGCATCCAGGCCAAAAAACCACGGCTTAATAAACGCTGAGGCGTCAGTCGAACAAATGCTTGGGTACATCGTGTTTGAGCATCAACTGGCATTGCTCGCTGTCCGGATCGAAGACGATCAGTGCCTGGCCCTTGGTCAGGGCCTGGCGAACGCGTAATACCCGGGTTTCCAGCGGCGTCTCATCACCGTTGTCGGTGCCGTCGCGGGTAACGAAGTCTTCGATCAAACGCGTGAGGGTGTCGACTTCAAGTTGGTCGTGGGGAATCAGCATTGGGCACCTCGGCTAAACAATGGCGCGATGCTACGGTGAATGCGCGATTGCGGCTAGCAACCTGCTCCCACATTTGACCAGATTCTCTGGAGAGGAATACGGTCAAGATGTGGGGAGGGCAGCCCGCGAAGACGTCAGCCC
>JALYPE010000053.1 GCA_030856525.1 Pseudomonadota bacterium
TCGCCCGTTGTTTCGCTGACAAAGGCTGCATGAGCGACTACTTCAAAGGCATTCCGGTGTGGCTGGTGACGGCGCCGTATTCCGGGTTGATGGGCGCGGGTGTGGCGCTCGACCAATCCATTCCAGCCTGAACGCAAGCACTGTAGGAGCGAGCTTGCTCGCGAAAAACCTGTGAACGCCGCGGGGTGTCAGGATTGCCGCGTTATCGTTGACGTCCATCGCGAGCGAGCTCGCTCCTACAGTTTACCGCGGTGTTTGTTGGTTCCGCGCTTAAGGCATAATCCGCCCCACTTCAAATATCAAGGACGCCGCCCCGTGAGCTCAGTCAACAAGTCGATTTTGTTGGTCGATGACGATCAGGAGATACGCGAGTTGCTGGACACCTACCTGACCCGCGCCGGTTTTCAGGTACGGACCACGCCCGACGGCGCAGGCTTTCGCCAGGCCTTGAACGAGGCGCCGAGCGATCTGGTGATCCTCGACGTGATGCTCCCGGACGAAGATGGTTTCAGCTTGTGTCGCTGGGTTCGCCAGCACCCGCGCCAGGCACAAGTGCCGATCATCATGCTCACCGCCAGTTCCGACGAAGCCGACCGCGTCATCGGTCTTGAGCTGGGCGCCGACGATTACCTTGGCAAACCCTTCAGCCCGCGTGAACTGCAGGCGCGCATCAAGGCGCTGTTGCGCCGTGCCCAGTTCGGTCAGGAACGCGCTGGCGGGGAAGTGCTGGCCTTTGACGACTGGCGCCTGGACATGGTCAGCCATCGACTGTTCCACACCGACGGCGAAGAAGTGATTCTCTCGGGCGCCGATTTCGCCCTGCTAAAACTGTTCCTTGATCACCCGCAGGAAATCCTCGACCGCGACACCATTGGCAATGCCACCCGTGGCCGCGACCTGATGCCGCTCGATCGTATTGTCGACATGGCTGTCAGCCGCTTGCGCCAACGCCTGCGCGACACTGATAAGCCGCCACGTCTGATCCGTACGGTGCGCGGCAGCGGCTATCAATTGGCAGCCAACGTGGTTGCCAGCAATGGTCACTGATTTTTTTCGCACACTGGCCGGCAAGGTGCCGGTGCCGCGTTCCCTGCTGGGACGGATGTTGCTGCTGACCTTGCTGGCAGTGCTGTTTGCCCAGGCGCTGTCGAGCGTGATCTGGGTCTCGCAACTGCGCGCCACCCAGCTTGAGGGGCTGGTCACCAGCGCCCGCAGTCTGGCTCATTCGATGACCGCCAGCGTCAGTTATTTTCGCTCGCTGCCGGTGGCCTTCCGTCCGCTGGTGCTCGACCAGTTGCGCAGCATGGGCGGCACCCGATTCGTGGTGACGCTCAACGACAAACCACTGGGCATGGAAGTGCTGCCGGCCACCCCGCGCAAGGCGGCGGTGCTCAAAGCTGTGGACGAAGTGCTGCGTCAGTCGCTGGGCCAGGACGCCGACATTTCCGTGACCTTCGTCAGCCCCGAGGACCTGCGGATATTCAACGGCGGATTGAAACTCGATGAACTGCCGCGCTCGTGGGCGCACTACGCGCTGACCCTGGAGCCGGTCAATCCGCCGGTGCTGGTCACGCAAATCCAGATGGCACCAGGCGAATGGCTGTACATCGCTTCGCTGCTGCCCGAGCCCTACACCAGCCTTGAAGAGCAGGGACTGCCCAAGCAGCAGGTCTGGTTCATCATTCTCACCAGTGGTTTTTTGCTGTTGTTCATCGGCGTGCTGGTGCACTGGCAAAGCCGGCCACTCAAGCGCCTTGCCCGGGCGGCGCGCGAGATGTCGCTGGGTGCCGACGTGCTGCCCGTGGCCGAGGGTGGTGGCAGTGAAGTGGTGGAAGTGGGGCGCGCGTTCAATGCCATGCGCGAACGCATCAGCCGTTATCTGACCGAGCGCAGCCAGTTGTTCAGCGCGATTTCCCATGACCTGCGTACACCTATCACCCGCTTGCGCTTGCGGGTCGAACTGCTGGAAGACGAGAAGCTGCAAGCCAAGTTCGGTCGCGATCTCGATGAGCTGGAACTGCTGGTGAAAGGCGCGCTGCAATGCGTTAAAGACACCGACATTCACGAAAACATCGAACCGGTGGACCTCAATCATGTGCTCGATTGTCTGGTAGAGCCCTATCTGGCGCCCAATGGCAACGGCCGCGTGACCCAGCACGGGCGGGCACTGGCGGCGTATCCCGGCAAACCGCTGGCGCTGAAGCGCTGCATCGGTAACCTGATCGACAACGCGTTGAAGTACGGGCAGAACGCGCACCTGCATATTGATGATGACGAGAACGCCTTTGTCCTGCACGTCGACGACGAAGGCCCGGGTGTTCCTGAGCAGCGGATGGAGCAGGTGTTCGAACCGCACTTTCGCCTTGCCGGACAGCAGCAGGGTTACGGGTTGGGGTTGGGCATTGCGCGCAACATTGCCCACAGTCATGGCGGCGAAGTCAGCCTGCAGAATTTGCGCGAAGGCGGGTTGCGGGTGACGTTGCAGCTTCCACGCTCAATCGAGTAACGCAATCCTTGCTGCCAGTGGAATTCCTGTGGCGAGGGGATTTATCGGAATCCCACACCACCCCGTTCGGCTGCGTAGCAG
>JALYPE010000065.1 GCA_030856525.1 Pseudomonadota bacterium
CACCGCGCAAAGCCTGCGCGCGACGCTGGACGAGCAGATGTTCTGGATTCCCAGCAACAAACCGCTCGATCCGGAATGGATGCGCGGCGTACCAGAACGACTGGAGCGTCAGGTGACTACACTGCCCTGGGCATCCAGCTTCAGCGAACTGTCTGACGGCCTGACACAGCGGCCGCTGCTGTTCCTGCCATTGGCGCTGCTGATCGGTGCATTGCTGTGGCGTCGCAAAAGTTTGTACGCACGCCTGAGCAAGATCCACCAGGACATCGGCCACTTCAAGCGCGACAGCCAGTGGCACACGCCGCAGGCGATTCTGATCAATATTCTGCTGGCGATGCCCGTCTCGCTCGGCCTCGCCCTGTGCGGCCTCGCGTTGCAAATCGACGCTCGCGGCCAGAACGCCAACATGGGCGCAGCGCTGCTGCAAATGGCCCAAGCGTGGCTGGTGTTCTATACCGCTTACCGGATTCTTGCGCCGGGCGGCGTTGCCGAACTGCACTTCCGCTGGGAAAAAGCCCAGGTCGAATTCCTGCAGGGCTGGGTACGCCGGCTCGGGCTGGTGGTGATGGCATTGGTGGCCGTGGTCGCCGTTGCCGAATTGCAACCGGCAGCCCTGGCCGATGACGTGCTGGGCATGCCCGTCGTACTGATCTGCTACGCCTTGATGGCCTGGTTGCTCAGCCGCCTGCTGATCAGCAGCCCAACGCACCAGAACGCGTCGCTGTTCCGAAAAGCCCTCGGGGTCATGTTCACCGCGCTGCCGATCGCCTTGTTCGTCGCCGTGTGCTTCGGCTATTACTACACCGCACTCAAACTCAGCGATCGACTGATCAACACCCTTTACCTGCTGATGTTCTGGCTGGTCATCGAAGCTGCGTTCGTGCGCTTCCTCAGCGTCGCGGCACGACGCCTGGCCTATCAACGGGCACTGGCGAAACGTCAGGCGGCGAAAGAGGCCGGCGACGGCGAAGTGATCGTTGAAGAGCCAACCCTGGACATTGAAAAGGTCAACGAACAGTCCCTGCGCCTGATTCGCCTGGCATTGCTGGGCGGCTTCATCGCCGGTTTGTACTGGGTCTGGTCGGACCTGATCTCAGTGTTCTCGTATCTGGACAACATCACCCTGTACGAATACACCAGCGGCACTGGCGCCAACATGAGCATGGTGCCGATCAGCATCGGCGACATGCTGGGGGCGGTGATCATCATCGGCATCACGTTCGCTTTCGCCCGAAACCTGCCAGGCCTGCTGGAAGTTCTGGTGCTGTCGAAAATGAATCTGGCCCAGGGCAGTGCTTACGCGACGACGACCTTGCTCTCCTATGTCATCGCCGGCGTCGGTTTCGTCTCTACCCTGTCGACCCTCGGCGTCAGCTGGGACAAGCTGCAATGGCTGGTGGCGGCGCTCTCGGTAGGTCTGGGCTTCGGCATGCAGGAGATTTTTGCCAACTTTATCTCCGGCATCATGATCCTGTTCGAGCGTCCGGTGCGCATCGGCGACACGATCACCATCGGCAACCTGTCGGGCACAGTGAGCAAGATCCGCATCCGCGCCACGACCATCACCGACTTCGACCGCAAGGACATCATTGTCCCGAACAAGACGTTCATTACCGGGCAACTGATCAACTGGTCCCTGACCGACACCGTCACCCGCGTGACGCTCAAGCTCGGCGTGGATTACGGCTCGGACCTGGACCTGGTCAGGGAGCTGCTGCTGAAAGCGGCCCGGGAAAACCCGCGCGTTTTGAAGGAGCCGGAGCCGTTGGTGTACTTCCTCAACTTCGGCGAAAGCACCCTCGATCACGAACTGCGCATGCACGTGCGTGATCTCGGCGACCGTAACCCGGTGCTCGATGAGGTCAACCGCTTCATCAATCGCGAGTTCAAGAAGCAACACATCAACATTTCGTTTCGACAGATGGAGGTTTATCTGAAGAACATGCAAGGCCAGGAATACAAAATGGTGCCCATTGAGTCGGAGAAGAAAACCATCGCGCCGGTGACTGACGCCGAGCCGCTGCAAGCGCCGCCGGCCACCAAGCTCGACTAACCGGTGTATCCCCAGCAGAATGCTCAGACATTCTGCTGGGAGATGGCCCTTGAAAGCCCTCGACGAACTGACCTTCGATAATCGCTTCGCCCGCCTCGGCGATGCGTTTTCCACGCATGTACTGCCCGAGCCGATCGACAACCCGCGTTTGGTCGTGGCCAGCCCTGCGGCCATGGCGCTGCTCGATCTCGACCCGGCCGTGGCTCAAAGCACAGAATTTGCCGAGCTGTTCAGCGGCCACAAGTTGTGGGCAGACGCAGAGCCGAGAGCGATGGTCTATTCCGGCCATCAGTTCGGTTCCTACAACCCGCAGTTGGGCGACGGTCGCGGCCTGTTGCTGGGCGAGGTCTATAACGAAGCTGGCGAGCATTGGGACCTGCACCTCAAAGGCGCAGGCCAGACGCCTTTTTCACGGATGGGCGATGGACGCGCCGTGTTGCGTTCGTCGATCCGCGAGTTTCTGGCCTCAGAGGCGCTGAACGCGTTGAACATCCCGACCACCCGAGCGCTGTGCGTGATCGGCTCCGACACGCCGGTGTGGCGAGAAAAACAGGAACGCGCTGCGATGGTCCTGCGGGTGGCACCGAGTCATGTGCGCTTCGGCCACTTCGAATATTTTTACTACACCAAGCGACCCGAACAGCAGAAAGAACTCGGTGACCACGTGCTGGCTGCGCACTTTCCGGAATGCCTCGAGCAGCCCGAACCGTACCTGGCCATGTTCCGCGAAATAGTCGAGCGCAATGCCGAACTGATCGCCAAATGGCAGGCCTATGGGTTCTGCCACGGTGTGATGAACACCGACAATATGTCGATCCTCGGCATTACGTTCGACTTCGGCCCGTTCGCCTTCCTCGATGATTTCGATGCGCAGTTCATCTGCAACCATTCCGATGATCAGGGCCGCTATTCCTTCAGCAATCAGGTGCCGATCGGCCAGTGGAACCTCAGCGCTCTCGCTCAGGCGCTGACGCCGTTCATCAGCGTCGAAGCCCTGCGCGAAACCCTCGGCCTGTACCTGCCGTTGTTCCAGGCCCATTACCTGGATCTGATGCGCCGCCGCCTGGGGTTGACCACCGCCGAGGACGATGATCAGGCGCTGCTGGAAAATTTGTTACAACTGATGCAAAACAGCGGCGTCGATTACAGCCTGTTTTTCCGCCGCCTCGGCGATGAATCACCGGAGCAGGCCATCGCTCGGTTGCGTGATGATTTTGTTGACATCAAAGGGTTTGATGCCTGGGGCGAGCGGTATGTCGCCCGGGTTTCCCGTGATGGCGAGCTTGATCAGCCGCAGCGACGCCAACGGATGCACGCGGTCAACCCGTTGTACATTTTGCGCAACTATCTGGCACAGAAAGCGATTGATGCGGCACAGAGCGGCGACTACTCCGAAGTCCGCCGCTTGCATGCGGTGCTGAGCAATCCGTTTGAAGAGCAGCCGGGGATGGAGAGTTATGCCGAACGGCCGCCCGAGTGGGGCAAGCATCTGGAGATCAGTTGTTCTTCGTGAAGCTGGTCAGATAAATGTTTCTACAGAAACTTTAAATCGCTCCGAAAGCCATCGAATCTGCCGCAGGTTGAGCTGACGCTTGCCACTTAGAATTTCGGATACCACTGACTGAGGGCCAACCCCGGGCAGGTCACTTTGACTCAGGCGGTGTTCGCGCATCAGGTAGCCCAGGACCTCGGCACCACTGGCTTCGGCCATTGGGTGATGCTTGCGATCCCAGTCCTCAATCCAGTCTCCAATAATGTCAACGAGACTCATCAGTGGATGCGACTCGTCATCGCCGGTGACCTCGAGCAACTCGTCGAGTGCGAGAGCCAGCTTGTCATAATCGTCCTGGTTTTTTGGTCTCCTCAGCAACGGGGATACAAACTCCCAATGCTCAGCAACCTGTCTGATCAATGCGCTCATTCCTTTCGCTCCTTCCATTTTCCCCGCTCGTATTCGCCATGATCCAGCACGTATTTGATGTAGAGCTTTTGGCTCCGATACCTGACAAATGCAATCAGACGCAGTTTGTTCCCCCCTATATCAAAAACGTGAAACTCCCCGACTTTGTCAGTCGAAGAGAACAACGACTTCATAGCGGCAAAATCACAGGGGTTATTTCGCTTGACCAGCCGGTACCACTGGTCAAGTGCAGCTGCCGTGTTAGGCCACTTGCCTTTCGCATCCCAGATTCGTTTCGCAGTAAACACACGTATGCAATCTCCCTATCGCATTCCGCTATGACCAGTTAATCACAGACTGTAAATATCGCAAGTTGCGATATTTTTGAGCGGACCGGCGGTCTCACTCAGACTGCTTAGCCTAGTTTTTATGTCAGAAGCCGCACGATTGAAAACATGAGCAAACGTCTCCAGATAGAATTCACCCACTTCTCAAATGGACCGAATTGATGACCGACCCCCTTCACATCCCCTGCCCCCACTGCAACGGCCTGAATCGAATCCCCGCAGATCGTCTCAGCGACCACCCGAAATGCGGTCGCTGCAAAGCCGAAGTCCTTTTGCACAAACCTTTCGAGTTGAACCAAGGCGATTACGCCAGCCAGATCAAGGGCGATTTGCCGTTGCTGGTCGACGTATGGGCAGCATGGTGCGGGCCGTGCAAATCGTTTGCGCCAGTCTTCGAACAGGCTGCAGCGCAGCTGATCGGCAAATGTCGATTGGCAAAACTGGACAGTGAGGCGAATCAGCAGCTGGCGGCGCAACTGGGCATTCGTTCGATTCCGAGCCTGATTCTGTTCAGGAACGGCCGGGAAGTCGCGCGCCAGAGTGGCGCATTACCGTTGCCGCAATTGATGAGCTGGTTGCGCAGCCAGGGGATTTAGGCAGACCCACAATCCAATGTGGGAGCGGGCTTGCTCGCGAAACCGATGTATCAGTCACCACCAGTGCCATATGACCCACCGCTTTCGCGAGCAAGCCTGCTCCCACAGGGATTTCTAGCTGCACGAGAGAGTTCAGGCGTTTTCCAGCAGGTTATGCAAATCAACAAACTGCTGAGTCAACTTGTGTCGCGGATCCAGATGTATCAGCGGCGTATTGGCCTGGTGTGATTCCCGCATGCGCACCGAACTGCCCAGATACACCGGCAACACCGGCAAGCCCTCGGCGATCAGCTCGTCAAGGATCTGTTGAGGCAGGCTGGCGCGGGCCTGGAACTGGTTCACCACAATCCCTTCCACTTCCAGCCCTTCGTTATGGTC
>JALYPE010000570.1 GCA_030856525.1 Pseudomonadota bacterium
CATTTGGTTTTGTGGTGTTCTTAGTGCCCGTGACTGCGGCCCACATGCGAATGCTCGACTTCCGTTGCCATCACCCCGCCACTCACTTCCAACCGCTGCAAAATCCCGCACTGATCGATCTCCGGCCCTTCGCCACAGCGTTGGCGCAGGTCGAGCAGTTGTGTCTGCAACGCCATCAATCCATCAATTCGCGCTTTGACGTGATGGATGTGTTCATCGATCAGCGCATTCACGCTTTCGCATTGATCCTGCGGACTGTCGCGCAACGCCAGCAAACTGCGGATTTCTTCCAGCGTCATGTCCAGCGTTCGGCAATTACGGATGAACGTCAGCCGTTCGGCATGGGCCTGGGTGTAGACCCGGTAGTTGCCATCGCTGCGCGCCGGCTCCGGCAGCAAGTGTTCGCGCTCGTAATAGCGGATGGTCTCCACGGCGCAGTCGGTGAGTTTCGCCAGTTCTCCGATCTTCATGAGGGTCACTTCCAAATAGGTGCTTGACCCTATAGTGGCTACAGGGTCTTTACTTGGCAACAGGCACCTTTATGGACGAGACCCATGAGCGATTCCCGGCACACGCACAAACATGAAGCCGCAGATACGTGCTGCAGCGTACCCAAACCTGCACCGAAGCATGTGCACGGCGGACAGGCTGATGCTTGTTGCTCCTCAAACGCTGCAGCGCCTGCGCTGGTCCGGCTGACCGAAGCGCCCAGCGCCGACGCGCGGCTGAGCAGTTTTCGCATTGACGCAATGGATTGCCCGACAGAACAGACGCTGATCCAGAACAAGCTCGGCAAGCTCGCCGGCGTGCAGCAGCTGGAGTTCAACCTGATCAACCGCGTGTTGGGGGTCACTCACGACCTGCCGGGCACGGCGCCGATCATTGACGCGATCAAGTCACTCGGCATGCACGCTGAGCCGTTGGAACCGGGCGTCGACGCGCCGGCCCCGGCACCGGAGAAAAAATCCTGGTGGCCGCTGGCGTTGTCCGGCGTGAGCGCACTGGTCGCCGAAGTCATCCACTTCACCGACACCGCGCCTAACTGGGTGGTGGCGGTGATCGCGCTGGTCTCGATCCTCAGCGGCGGCCTCGGCACGTATAAAAAGGGCTGGATCGCCCTGAAGAACCTCAATCTCAACATCAATGCGCTGATGAGCATCGCGGTGACCGGCGCGATCCTGATCGGACAGTGGCCGGAAGCGGCGATGGTGATGTTCCTGTTCACCGTCGCCGAATTGATCGAGGCGAAGTCGCTGGACCGTGCGCGCAACGCCATCAGCGGTTTGATGCAGATGACGCCGGAGCAGGCCACCGTGTTGCAGGCCGACGGCCGCTGGGATTTACAGGACGTCAAAACCGTCGACCTCGGGGCGCGTGTTCGTGTTCGCCCTGGCGAGCGCATCGGTCTCGACGGTGAAGTGGTGTCGGGTAACTCGACGATCGATCAGGCGCCGATCACCGGTGAGAGCCTGCCGGTGGAGAAGAGCATTGGCGACAAGGTGTTCGCCGGCACCATCAACCAGGCCGGATCGCTGGAGTACTCGGTGACCGCTGCGGCCAATCATTCGACCCTGGCGCGGATCATCCATGCCGTCGAACAGGCCCAGGGCGCGCGGGCGCCGACCCAGCGTTTCGTCGACCAGTTTTCAAAAATCTACACACCAGCGGTGTTCGTCATGGCCTTGGCCGTGGCCGTGATCCCGCCACTGTTCATGGGTGCGCTTTGGTTCGACTGGATCTACCGGGCGCTGGTGTTGCTCGTGGTCGCGTGCCCGTGCGCCTTGGTGATCTCCACCCCGGTGACCATCGTCAGCGGCCTCGCGGCAGCGGCGCGCAAAGGCATTCTGGTCAAGGGTGGCGTCTATCTGGAGGGCGGTTACAAGCTCGATTATCTGGCCCTGGACAAAACCGGCACGATCACCCACGGCAAACCGGTACAGACCGATTACCTGTCGCTGGACCCGACCGCCGACGATACGGCTCCGGCGATTGCTGCCGCGCTGGCCGGTCGGTCGGACCACCCGGTGTCTTTGGCGATTGCCAATGCGGCGCAGGATAAGCATCTTGCCGCGCTGGCTGTGGATAACTTCGAGGCGCTGGGCGGGCGCGGAGTGCGGGGTGATATCGACGGCCAGACCTACCACTTGGGCAATCACCGCCTGGTCGAAGACCTCGGCCTGTGTTCGCCCGCTTTGGAGGCGCAGCTGTTTGCCCTGGAGAAACAAGGCAAATCCGTAGTGGTGCTGCTCGATTCCACCGGCCCCCTGGCGCTGTTCGCCGTGGCGGACACGGTGAAAGCGTCCAGTCGTGAAGCGATCCAGCAACTGCACGCACTGGGCATCACAACCCTGATGCTCACGGGCGACAATGCCCACACGGCGCAGGCCATTGCCGCACAGGTCGGGATTGATCAGGCGCAGGGCGACCTGTTGCCGACGGACAAGCTGCAAGCCATCGAAGCCCTTTATGCACAGGGCCATCGGGTAGGCATGGTCGGCGACGGCATCAACGATGCACCGGCACTGGCGCGTTCCGAAATCGGCTTCGCAATGGCTGCTGCGGGTACCGACACCGCGATTGGAACCGCCGATGTGGCCCTGATGGACGATGATCTGCGCAAAATTCCGACATTCATCAAGCTATCGCGTCAGACCTCGCGAGTCCTCAAACAGAACATCGCCCTGGCATTGGTCATCAAAGCGATCTTTCTTGGGGTAACCTTTGCCGGGTTCGCTACGATGTGGATGGCGGTGTTTGCCGACATGGGCGTCGCCCTGCTGGTGGTGTTCAACGGTTTGCGCCTGTTGCGTAAATGAGCAATGAGGGAAAGCAGTGCTGAGTGCCGAGCTGAAGGCGTTTTATATGGTGGCCCGCCTGGGCAGCATCACCCTGGCGGCGAAGAAGCTTGGCCTCAGTCAGCCGACGGTGACCACGCAGATTCGCCAGCTGGAAAGCCAGTATTCGGTGGAGTTGTTCTATCGCGGTGGCCGGCGTCTCAGCGTCAGTGATGAAGGTGCGCGGTTGCTGCCGATGGTCAAGGCGCTGTTGCAACAGGAAGCGGACATCGAGTTTTTTCTGCGCAACAGCGGTCAGGTTCAGGGCACCTTGCGCATTGCCGCCACGGCGCCGTACTACATTCTCGATCTGGTGAAGGCCTTCCGCGAGCGTCTGCCGCAGGTGGAAGTGTCGGTGGAAATCGGCAATTCCCAGCAGGTGATCGAGGCGCTGGAAGATTATCGGGTCGACGTTGCCGCCTCTTCGCAGATGCTCGACGATGCGCGGCTGATCCGCCGGGTGCTCGGCAGCGATCCGCTGGTGCTGGCGGTGCATCGCAATCACCCGCTGGCGGTGCACGATCATGTGCCGCTGAGCGCGCTGGCCGGGCATACCTTGCTGATGCGCGAGTCGGGCTCGACCACCCGGCGGTTGACCGAAGAATTGCTGGCCGGCGCCGGGGTCAGCTTCGGCCCGTTGCTGGAAATCGGCAGCCGCGAGTCCATTCGCGAAGCAGTGCTGCGCAACATCGGCATCAGCCTGATCGCTCGCCAGGAAGTCCCGCACGATCCGCAATTGCGCGTGCTGACTCTGGAGAATGCGCCGCAGATTCCCGAGTATCTGTACTGCCTCAAGGAGCGCAAAGGCGCGCGATTGCCGGCGGCGTTTCTGGGGTTGGCGCAGGAGATGTCGCCTGTTTAGTCCCTTGTGGCGAGGGGATTTATCGGAATGCCGCACCACCCCGTTCGGCTGCG
>JALYPE010000122.1 GCA_030856525.1 Pseudomonadota bacterium
ACTCGCTGCCGCTGCACATCCAGGACGAGATGCGCGAGCAGGTCAAGAAAATGGCTCTGGAGCTGGGCGTGGTCGGCCTGATGAACGTACAGTTGGCGCTGCAAGGCGAAGACATCTACGTCATCGAAGTCAACCCGCGCGCGTCCCGGACCGTACCGTTCGTGTCCAAGTGCATCGGTGTTTCCCTGGCGATGATCGCGGCTCGCGTGATGGCCGGTAAAACCCTGAAAGAAATCGGCTTCACCAAGGAAATCATTCCTAACTTCTACAGCGTGAAAGAGGCGGTGTTCCCGTTCGCCAAATTCCCTGGCGTGGATCCGATCCTGGGCCCGGAGATGAAGTCCACCGGTGAAGTAATGGGCGTCGGCGATACCTTCGGCGAAGCGTTCGCCAAGGCGCAAATGGGTGCCAGCGAAGTGCTGCCGACCGGCGGTACCGCATTCATCAGCGTGCGTGACGATGACAAGCCATTGGTTGCAGGTGTGGCCCGTGATCTGATCAACTTGGGCTTCGAAGTGGTTGCCACTGCCGGTACTGCCAAGCTGATCGAAGCCGCAGGCCTGAAAGTGCGTCGTGTGAACAAGGTGACCGAGGGTCGTCCGCACGTGGTCGACATGATCAAGAATGACGAAGTCACGCTGATCATCAACACCACCGAAGGCCGCCAGTCGATCGCCGATTCGTACTCCATTCGTCGTAATGCTCTGCAGCACAAGATCTACTGCACCACGACCATTGCTGCTGGCGAAGCCATCTGCGAAGCGCTTAAGTTCGGTCCAGAGAAGACTGTGCGCCGCTTGCAGGATCTACACGCAGGATTAAAGGCATGATCAAGTACCCAATGACTGTCCAGGGCGCGAAAGCCCTGGAAGAAGAACACGCTCACCTGACCAAGGTCGTCCGTCCGAAGCTCAGCCAGGATATCGGGACGGCCCGCGAATTGGGTGACCTGAAGGAAAACGCCGAATACCACGCTGCTCGCGAGCAGCAAGGGATGGTCGAGGCGCGGATTCGGGACATCGAAGGCCGGATTCAGAATCAGGTCATTATCGATGTCACGAGCATTCCGCACACTGGCAAGGTGATTTTCGGCACTACTGTGGAAATCGCCAACGTCGAGACGGATGAGCGCGTCACTTACCACATCGTGGGTGAGGACGAAGCTGATTTCAAACTCGGCAAGATTTCAGTCGGCTCGCCACTGGCTCGCGCCTTGATTGCCAAGGAAGAGGGTGATGTGGTTGCGGTGAAAACGCCGGGTGGCGTTATCGAGTACGAGATTGTGGAAGTGCGCCACATCTGAAAATGAGCGCCCGCTTCGTGCGGGTGCGATGCTTTGGTGACAGATCTGCAGGCGGTGTTGGGTCAAGTTGGCCCGGTGCCGCTGTCGATCAATTGAAAGTGGAGTGGCAGGGTGCGCGAAGCACACCCGTAACCCTTGTCATCACTTGAAGCGATGGACGTTCGACAGCTGCTTGTTGACGCTGAAGTTCTTGCGGTGAATCAGTGCCATCTTGCCGATGACCTGAACCAGATCCGCTTTGCCGACCTTGCACAGTTCTGCAATGGTCGTCAGGCGCGATTCGCGATCAAGGATGTTGAGCTTGATCTTGATCAGCTCGTGATCCGCCAGCGCGCGTTCAAGTTCGGCTAACACACCTTCAGTCAAACCGTTGTCTGCCACGATCAAAACCGGTTTCAGATGGTGGCCAATGGATTTGTACTGTTTCTTCTGCTCTTGAGTGAGCGGCATAATCTGACCCTTTCGTCTGAATTCTGTAAAATGGCGGCCATTTTACCCGAGGGTTCGTGGATCCGCCCAATTAATCACGACCCTTATCATCGAGGTGCCCAATGGCGCGTTCCAAGACAAGCCTTGGTTGGCTGAAAAGACATGTCAATGATCCCTATGTGAAGCAGGCGCAGAAGGATGGTTACCGCTCGCGTGCGAGTTACAAACTTCTGGAAGTCCAGGAGAAATACAAGCTGATCCGTCCCGGTATGAGCGTTATCGACCTGGGTGCGGCCCCAGGCGGCTGGTCGCAGGTCACTAGTCGACTGATCGGTGGTCAGGGTCGTCTGATCGCCTCGGACATCTTGGAAATGGACAGCATTCCGGACGTGAATTTCATCCAGGGTGACTTCACGCAGGACGAAGTACTCGCTCAGATCCTTGAAGCCGTGGGTAATTCGCAGGTGGACCTTGTGATTTCCGATATGGCCCCCAATATGAGTGGTACGCCTGAGGTGGACATGCCTAAAGCCATGTTTCTATGTGAACTGGCTCTTGATCTGGCGACTCGGATACTCAAGCCGGGTGGTAATTTTGTGATCAAGGTGTTTCAGGGCGAAGGGTTTGATGCTTACGTGAAGGACGCTCGCCAGAAATTCGACAAGGTCCAGATGATCAAGCCGGACTCTTCTCGTGGCAGTTCCCGCGAGCAATACATGCTGGCTTGGGGCTACCGCGGCGGTTGTGAGTAAATCGAGGTTTTTTGGCGGGTCGATAGGATTTTCGTATTTCGCCCTGTGGGAAATAGCGAATATTGTGTAGGAAGTGTTTCACAAAGGGTTACAGACGGCGTCTGCCAGAGTCGTGGGTAATGTAGTAAGTTAGGCCGGTGAATATCATGCGAAGCACGCGCCATCAGCGGAGCTTGCTTCAGAGGGTAGTTAATTGAACGATATGGCAAAGAATCTGATCCTGTGGTTGATCATCGCGGCTGTCCTGGTGACAGTGATGAACAACTTCTCCAGCCCTAACGAGCCGCAGACCCTCAACTATTCCGACTTCATCCAGCAGGTCAAGGATGGCAAGGTCGAGCGCGTAGCCGTCGATGGCTATGTGAT
>JALYPE010000127.1 GCA_030856525.1 Pseudomonadota bacterium
GCCTCGAGCCTCGGCAGCTGCTACAGGCTACGCAAAACACACAACGAATTTTTCTGGAGTTAAGTTTCCATGGCCAAGATCGCCCCGCAATTGCCAATCGAAGTCGACAGCGAAACCGGTGTATGGACGTCCGACGCCCTGCCGATGCTGTACGTACCGCGGCATTTCTTCGTCAACAACCACATGGGCATCGAGGAAGTGCTGGGCGCTGAAGCCTACGCCGAGATCCTCTACAAGGCCGGCTACAAATCCGCCTGGCACTGGTGCGAAAAAGAAGCCGAATGCCACGGCCTGGAAGGCGTAGCGGTGTTCGAGCACTACATGAAACGCCTGTCGCAACGCGGCTGGGGTCTTTTCAAGATCCAGGACATCGACCTCGACAAAGGCACTGCCAGCGTCAAGCTCGAACACTCGGCCTTCGTCTACGTGTACGGCAAGGTCGGGCGCAAGGTCGACTACATGTTCACCGGCTGGTTTGCCGGTGCCATGGACCAGATTCTGCAAGCGCGCGGCAGCAACATTCGCACCGTTGCCGAGCAAGTCTATGGTGGCTCCGAAGAAGGCCACGACGACGGTCTGTTCACCGTCAAGCCGTTGTAAGTCGAGGAATCCGTCATGGCTTTCGAAGCAATGTTCCAGCCGATCCAGATCGGCAAACTGACCATCCGCAACCGCGTGCTCAGCACCGCGCACGCCGAGGTCTACGCGACCGACGGCGGCATGACCACCGAGCGGTACGTCAGATATTACGAAGAGAAAGCCAAGGGCGGCATCGGTCTGGCGATCTGCGGCGGTTCGTCCGTGGTGGCCATCGACAGCCCGCAGGAATGGTGGAGCTCGGTGAACCTCTCCACTGACCGGATCATCCCGCACTTCCAGAACCTCGCTGACGCCATGCACAAGCATGGCGCCAAGATCATGATCCAGATTACCCACATGGGTCGTCGCTCGCGCTGGGACGGCTTCAATTGGCCGACCTTGATGTCGCCTTCGGGGGTGCGCGAGCCGGTGCACCGTGCCACCTGCAAAACCATCGAGCCGGAAGAAATCTGGCGGGTGATCGGTAACTATGCGCAGGCTGCGCGCCGGGCCAAGGCCGGTGGCCTGGACGGGGTCGAACTGTCGGCGGTGCACCAGCACATGATCGACCAGTTCTGGAGCCCGCGCGTCAACAAACGTACCGATGAGTGGGGCGGCAGTTTTGAGAACCGCATGCGCTTCGGCCTCGAAGTCTTGAAAGCCGTGCGCGCCGAAGTCGGTCCGGATTTCTGCGTCGGTATCCGTCTGTGCGGTGACGAATTCCACCCGGACGGTTTGTCCCATGAGGACATGAAACAGATCGCCAAGTACTACGACGACACTGGCATGCTCGATTTCATCGGCGTGGTCGGATCGGGCTGCGACACCCACAACACCCTGGCCAACGTGATCCCGAACATGAGTTATCCACCGGAGCCGTTCCTGCATCTGGCGGCCGGGATCAAGGAAGTGGTCAAGGCACCGGTGCTGCACGCGCAGAACATCAAGGACCCGAACCAGGCGACGCGCATTCTCGAAGGCGGCTACGTCGACATGGTCGGCATGACCCGCGCGCACATCGCCGACCCGCACCTGATCGCCAAGATCAAAATGGGCCAGATCGATCAGATCAAACAGTGCGTCGGTGCCAACTATTGCATCGACCGTCAGTACCAGGGCCTGGACGTCCTGTGCATCCAGAACGCCGCGACCTCCCGTGAGTACATGGGCCTGCCGCACATCATCGAAAAAACCACCGGGGTGAAACGCAAAGTGGTGGTGGTCGGTGCTGGTCCGGCCGGTATGGAAGCGGCGCGTGTGGCGGCTGAACGTGGCCACGACGTGACCCTGTTCGAGAAAAAGGAATTCATCGGCGGGCAGATCACCACGGCGTCGAAAGCGCCGCAGCGGGATCAGATCGCCGGTATCACGCGTTGGTATCAGCTGGAACTGGCGCGCTTGAAAGTCGATCTGCGCCTGGGCGTGGCGGCCGATGCGTCGACCATTCTCGACATGCGTCCGGACGTGGTCGTGCTGGCGGTCGGCGGTCATCCGTTTGTTGAACAAAACGAGCATTGGGGCGCGGCCGAAGGCCTGGTGGTCAGTAGCTGGGACATCCTCGACGGCAAAGTCGCACCGGCGAAAAACGTTTTGGTATACGACACCATCTGCGAGTTCACCGGGATGTCGACCGCCGATTACCTGGCCGACAAGGGCAGCCAGGTCGAGATCGTTACCGACGACATCAAGCCGGGCGTGGCCATGGGCGGCACGTCATTCCCGACGTACTACCGCAGCATGTACCCCAAAGAAGTGATCATGACCGGCGACATGATGCTGGAGAAGGTTTACCGCGAAGGCGACAAGCTGGTGGCGGTGCTGGAAAACGAATACACCGGCGCGAAGGAGGAGCGGGTGGTCGATCAGGTGGTGATCGAAAACGGCGTGCGTCCGGACGAGGAGATCTATTACGCGATGAAGGAAGGCTCGCGTAACAAGGGTCAGATCGACGTTGAAGCCTTGTTCGCGATCAAGCCGCAACCTTGTCTGGAACAGAGCGGCGACGGCTACTTGCTGTTCCGCATCGGTGACTGCGTGGCGCAGCGCAACGTGCATGCGGCGATCTATGACGCGCTGCGGTTGTGCAAGGATTTCTAAGAGCTTGTGGATAACCCCTGTAGGAGCGAGCTTGCTCGCGATGGATTCAAAGGCGCCGCGTTTATCCAGACTGCTCGCGTCATCGTTTACGTCCATCGCGAGCAAGCTCGCTCCTACAGTGAGGCGCCCACGGCATTCAGGTAGTTAAGCCCGAGGTCTTTGGGAGCAACACCTATGTTGAACACCCTTCTTCCAATCCTGTTGTTCGCTGCCCTGGGCCTTGCTGTCCTCGGCGCGTTACGCCGGGCAGCGATGTGGCGCCGGGGCCGGGCTTCGAAAGTCGACCTGATCGGCGGCCTGCTCGCCATGCCCAAGCGCTACATGGTCGATCTGCACCATGTGGTCGCGCGGGACAGATACATTGCCAACACCCACGTGGCCACGGCCGGCGGCTTCGTCCTCGCGGCGGCGCTGGCGATTCTGGTGCATGGTTTCGGCTTGCACAGTCGCGTCCTTGGTGTCGCGCTGCTGATTGCCTCGGCGGTGATGTTTGTCGGCGCCATTTTCATGTTCATGCGCCGTTTGAATCCGCCGGCTCGTCTGTCCAAAGGCCCATGGATGCGCCTGCCGAAAAGCCTGCTGGTGTTCTCGGCGTCTTTTTTCCTGTTGACCTTGCCGGTGGCAGGCGTGCTGCCGGAAAATTTCGGTGGCTGGATTCTGGCGGCCGTTCTTTTTGTCGGCGTGCTCTGGGGC
>JALYPE010000140.1 GCA_030856525.1 Pseudomonadota bacterium
CGTCGATCCGCTGTGTGGCGGCGCCGATTCGCGATGCCAGCAAACGCATCGTCGCCGGCATCAGCATCGCCAGCACCGTGCCGTACATGCCGCTGGAAAAAATGGCCGAGCTGATTCCCCTGATCAAAGGGGTCACAGCCCGGCTCTCGGCGGAGCTGGGGCTGAAGATAGCTTGAAGGATCAGGCTTTCAGGGTCGCCATGTCGATCACGAAGCGGTACTTCACGTCACCGGCAATCATGCGGGTGTAGGCTTCGTTGATCTGACGGATGTCGAGCATTTCGATGTCGCAGGTGATGTCGTGCTCGGCGCAGAAATCCAGCACCTCTTGGGTTTCCGCGATCCCGCCGATCAGCGAGCCGGCCAATACGCGACGGCTCATCACCAGCTTGCCGGCATGCACCGGTGGCTCAACCGGTTCAATCAGGCCGACCAGGATGTGCACGCCGTCGAAACGCAGCGTATCCAGATAGGGATTGAGGTCGTGTTGCACCGGAATGGTGTCGAGCAGGAAGTCGAAATGTCCGGCGGCGGCCTTCATCTGTTCAGCATCGGTGGACACGATGACGTGATCCGCACCTTGGCGACGGCCTTCCTCAGCCTTGCTTGCCGAGCGAGTGAACAACGTCACTTCCGCGCCCATCGCCTTGGCGAACTTGATGCCCATGTGGCCGAGGCCGCCCATGCCGAGGATGCCGACCTTGTCACCGGCCTTGACGCCGTAGTGCTTGAGCGGCGAATAGGTGGTGATACCGGCGCAGAGAATCGGTGCGGCGCTGGCCAGGTCAAGCTTCTCCGGAATGCGTACGACAAAATGCTCGCTGACCACGATGCTGTCGGAATAACCGCCCATGGTGTTGCTGCCGTCCACGCGGTCCGGGGTGGCGTAGGTCATGGTCGGGCCCTCGAGACAGTATTGCTCGAGGTTCGATTGACAGGCTTCGCAGCTGCGGCACGAGTCGACCATGCAGCCAACGCCGACCAGGTCGCCGATCTTGTGTTGGGTGACGTTCGCACCGACTGCGGTAACTTTGCCTACGATCTCGTGACCGGGCATCAACGGATAAACAGCAATGCCCCACTCGTTGCGGGCCTGGTGGATGTCGGAATGGCACACGCCACAGTAGAGAATGTCGATCGCCACGTCGTCGGCGCGCGGGCTGCGACGTTCGAATTTCATCGGGGCGAGGGGAGTGGTGGCTGACTGGGCGGCGTAGCCGATAGCGGTGTACATAGTGAACCTCGCAAATGCAGTGACAAGTGAGGCTGTGAAGTCTGGGCGCCCAGCCCCGGTGCAGGCCATGACGATTCCTACGGCAGTCATGCCTAATCCTCCGGGATATGCCTTCGATTGGTCGCATTGACCGTCAGACCTGCGATGATGCTTTCATGCCTTTTTCCATGATTTTTTCCGTGCAGGGTTTTCCATGTTGTTGACCCGTCATCTCGACGCCAACGCTACGTTGGTGTCATTGGTCCAGCCGCTGACCACGCGCGACGGCTTCGCGCCGACCGCGTTGCCAGGCGTGCAGGTGTTGCGTGCCAGTTGCGATGTGGCGCGGGGGCCGCAGATCTACGAGCCAAGCCTGGTGATCATCGCCCAAGGCAGCAAACTGGCGTATCTGGGGCCGCGAACGCTGGAATACGGCGCCGGTCATTACCTGATTCAGGCGCTGCCGGTGCCTTTCGAGTGCGAAACCTTCGCCGCGCCAGGTGGCCCGATGTTGGGAGTTTCCATCGCGATCGATCGCGTGTTGCTCGGTGAGCTGGTATTGGCCATGGGCCTGGCGCCGGGGCGACATATCCAGGCGCAAACGCCCGAGTCGATGACCTCGGCCGTGCTCGACGATGCGATGCGCGGTTGTGTCGAGAGGCTCTTGCGCTGTCTGCACGATCCACTGGAATGCCAGATCATGGGGCAGGCGCGTTTGCGCGAATTACTGTTCGTGGCGCTACGCGGGCCGCAAGCCGATGTGTTACGGGCGCTGGTGGAGCAGCAGGGGCAGTTCGCGCGAATCGCTGCGTCGCTGAATCATCTGCACGCGCATTACACCGAACCGTTGAACGTCGAGACCCTGGCCAGTTGCGCCAACATGAGTGCGTCGACCTTTCATGAGCATTTCAAACGCAGCACGCTGCTGTCACCCGTGCAGTATTTGAAACGATTACGCTTGCTCAAGGCGCAGACCTTGCTGGTGGCAGAGGGATTGGGCGTGGCGCAGGTGGCGCATCGGGTCGGGTATCAGAGCACGTCGCAATTCAGCCGCGAGTACAAACGCTACTTTGAGCGTAATCCCGGCGATGAGCGCGCGGCCTGACCCACCACAATCCCCCTGTGGGAGCGGGCTTGTTCGCGAAGGCGGTGTGTCAGTCACCCTTTAAATCAACTGATACACCGTCTTCGCGGGCAAGCCCGCTCCCACATTGGTTTCGCGTAGTTGCGTAAATCCACGCAACAAAAAGGCCCCCATTCGGGAGCCTTCATGTTCAACCAGTCAACTTACATATTCGGGTAAGTCGGGCCGCCAGCACCTTCCGGTGCCACCCAGGTGATGTTCTGTGCAGGGTCCTTGATGTCGCAGGTCTTGCAGTGAACGCAGTTCTGGGCGTTGATCTGGAAGCGCTTCTCGCCATCTTCCTTCGTCACCACTTCGTACACGCCGGCCGGGCAATAACGCTGGGCAGGCTCATCATAGAGCGGCAGGTTTTTGCCGATCGGGATGCTCGGGTCGGTCAGCTTCAGGTGGCAGGGTTGTTCTTCTTCATGGTTGGTACCGGAGATGAACACCGAGCTGAGTTTGTCGAAGCTGATCTTGCCGTCCGGTTTCGGGTAGTCGATCTTCTTGCAATCTGCGGCGAGTTTCAGGCACGCATAATCCGGCTTGTTGTCATGCAGTGTGAACGGCAGTTTGCCGCCGAAGATGTTCTGATCGAGCCAGTTGAAACCGCCGCCGACGATGGCGCCGTACTTGTGGATCGCCGGGCCGAAGTTGCGGCTGGCGAACAGTTCGTCATAGAGCCAGCTCTTCTTGAACGCATCGACGTAAGTGGTCAGCTCTTCAGTGCCGTCTTTCTCGGCGAACAGTGCCTCGGCCACGGATTCAGCAGCGAGCATGCCGGACTTCATCGCCGTGTGACTGCCCTTGATCTTGGCGAAGTTCAGGGTGCCGAGGTCGCAACCGATCAATGCGCCGCCCTTGAAGACCATTTTCGGCAGCGAATTCAGGCCACCTTTGCAGATAGCGCGGGCGCCGTAGCTGACGCGTTTACCGCCTTCCAGGTACTGCTTGAGCACAGGGTGATGCTTGAGGCGCTGGAATTCGTCGAAGGGCGACAGGAAGGTGTTGCTGTAGGAAAGATCGATGATCAGGCCAACCACGACCTGATTGTTTTCCAGGTGATAGAGGAACGAGCCGCCGGTGTTTTCGCTGCCCATGATGTCCATCGGCCAACCGGCGGTGTGCACGACCAGGCCTGGCTGATGTTTGGCCGGGTCGATGTCCCAGATCTCTTTCAGACCGATGCCGTAGTGCTGGGCGTCGGCTTCACTGTCGAGGTTGAAGCGCTTGATCAATTGCTTGCCGATGTGCCCGCGGCAGCCTTCGGCGAACAGCGTGTACTTGCCGCGCAATTCCATGCCTGGCGTGTAAAGACCTTCTTTCGGATGGCCTTCGCGGTCAACGCCCAGATCGCCGGTAATGATCCCGCGGACCACGCCGTTCTCGTCGAACAGCGCTTCCTGAGCGGCGAAGCCCGGGTAGATTTCAACGCCGAGGTTTTCCGCCTGTTGAGCCAGCCAGCGGCACAGGTTGCCCAGCGAAATGATGTAGTTGCCTTCGTTGTGCATGGTCTTGGGCACAAAGAAGTCAGGAATTTTTTGTGCGCTTTCGGCGTTTTTCAGGACGAAGATATCGTCGCGGGTGACTGGCGTATGCAACGGCGCGCCGAGTTCTTTCCAGTCCGGGAACAATTCGTTCAGGGCGCGGGGTTCGAACACTGCACCGGAGAGAATGTGAGCACCGACTTCGGAGCCTTTTTCGACCACGCAGACGCTGATTTCCTTACCGGCTTCGGTGGCCTTCTGCTTCAAGCGGCAGGCGGCTGACAGACCAGCGGGGCCGGCACCGACGATGACCACGTCGAATTCCATGTATTCGCGTTCCACAGGCTATCTCCTACTCAAGGCTCAACAGTTTTTTTCTAATTGGAGGTTTGGTGTCGCATCCATGAATTGCTGCGCAGGGCGCAGAACAGGACAATCGAATAGACCACCTTTCTCTCTGGGTGGCGCATTATATCTACACCACTTGCAGCGTCCAATACAAACGTTTGTTTGAATCGGCTCCAGCCCACAGAAATCAAAGTCACCGCGGCTTATGAACGGCTATTTTGCCGTATTGACCGGAATAGGCGTTCCGGTCAAGATACGGTCGGTTTTGCGCTCGCCGTAGGCTGACTGTAGGTTTCAGGAGCACCTCTAAAGGCAGGGCGATGGCGGTACAGGTGATGCGCAGCGCAGGTTCGGCTCGCAGTTTACACGCCACGATCGGTAATGACTTGTCGGTCACCACTGACGGACGGTCTTTAACCGCGTGAGCTGGATTCACCTGTTCAGTTGCCAGCGTTTTTAGAGGTGCCCTTGCGCCGATGAGTATCAACCGCCAGGTTCGCCTAGGCGGCTTTCTTTTCACCGGAGAGTAACGAGGAATCCATGAAGGTTCTTGTAGCTGTCAAACGCGTTGTTGATTACAACGTCAAGGTTCGCGTCAAGGCGGACAATTCCGGCGTCGACCTCGCCAACGTCAAGATGTCGATGAACCCGTTCTGCGAAATCGCAGTGGAAGAAGCCGTACGCCTGAAAGAGAAAGGTGTTGCGACTGAAATCGTCGTCGTCTCCATCGGCCCGACCACCGCTCAAGAGCAACTGCGCACCGCGCTGGCTC
>JALYPE010000144.1 GCA_030856525.1 Pseudomonadota bacterium
GGCTGTAGGTGTTGATGGTCGGGTCCGGGAAATCGCTGGCCGGAATCAGGGTGTCGGCAGCGCTGGCGGCGCCGATGGTGCGACAACTGCCGGCCACGGTCAGGCAAGTGCCGCTGCCGGTACGCAGGCCGGTGACTTTGTTCTGTTTGAGGGTGGTGCCATAGGTGACTCGGTGGTCGGTGTCGGCGATGGCGAACGACTTGTCGGCCTGGGCGTCGAACACCCATTGGCGATCCTTATAGGTGGTTTCGCGGGTACGCAGCACCGTGCGCGATGGCGCATAGATCTCTTCGGTGCTCTGGTCGGTCTTGGCGATCTGGTAGTTCAGCGTCCACTTGATGTGATCGGCCAAAGCGCTGTCCAGGCCGAAGCTGTGCTCCAGACCGAAGCGTTCACGGGTGATGGTGTCATTGCCGGTACGCGATTTATAGAAACCGAAACCTCGTCCTGCGTTGAATGGACCGCCCGCCGCACTCAACTGGTCGGTGTCGCGGTCATCCTTGTAGTGCTCGTATGTCACCCCGAAGCGCGAGTCGTCGGCGTAGTTCCAGCCCAGTTTGGCCAGCACGTTGGTGCTGCGCACGTCCTCGGGATTGGCCTCGGTGCGGTTCAGCCCGGTGCCACCGGTTTCGCCATAGGACTCTGATTCATGACCATTGCGCTGGCTCAGGTGCAGCAGACCGTCAAACTCGCCGGTGCGGCCGGCCACGGTGCCAGAGGTCAGCCAGCTGTCGTCGGCCGAGCTGTACCCGGTTTTCAGGCGTGCGCCGACGTCTTTGCCGGGTTTGATGATGTCGTCCGGGTCCAGGGTGTAGTAGCTGACTGCGCCGCCGATGGCGCTGCTGCCGTACAGCACCGAAGCCGGGCCGCGGAGGATTTCCACGCGCTTGACGATCTCCGGGTCGACATAGTTGCGGTTGGTCTGGGCATACGGACCGTTGAAGAAACCGTCGGGCACTTGCACCCCATCGACCTGAGTCAACACGCGGTCGCCGTCGATGCCGCGGATGTTGTAGCCAGTGAGGCCGCTGCGCTGACCGGCACCCCCTACCGAAACGCCGGGCTCGTAGCGCACCAGATCCTTGATGCTATTGACGCTGTTGCGGTCCAGCTCTTCGCGGGTATGCACCGTGACAGTGCCCGGCACGCTTTCCACGCTTTGTTCCTGGCGGGTGGCGCTGATGGTCACCTGCTGCAGATTCAACGCGCCGCTGCTGGCATGCTTTTCCAGCACGATGCTGTTGTTGCCCAGTTTGCGATAGCTCAGGTTGGTCCCCACCAACAGGCGATCCAGGGCTTTATCCGCCGGTAGAGATCCGCGCACGCCCGGGGACGCAACGCCCTGTGCCAGTTCTGCCGACAGGCCGACTTGCCAGCCGGTAACGCTGGTGAACGCGTTAAGTGCCGAGACCAATGATTGCTGGGGGATGGCGAATGCGTAGTCGCCCATGGTGCGCGTTGGTTGTCCGGCGGCGGTGGCCGCCAGAAGCGGCGCGCTGCCGGCCATCAGAATGGCCGCAGTCAACAGCGACAGCATGCGCGACGGTGAGGACGAGTGACGGGTGAGGCGAGAGGACATCGATAGCGCTCCGTGTCGCACGAATCTTTATAGGTGCTGATTGGCATCCGAGATGCGAATCAATTGCATTGGCTATAACGAGACGAACGAGCTTCAGCTATCGAGTAAAAATAATTCTCATTTAGTTCAGAATCACCAGCGCAGGAAATTCCTGCAGGCGCGCTGAGGTGATGTGCGCGAGTGAGCGAACCACGTCCAGCGGCTGATCGAGGCGGTAATTGCCCGTCACGGCAACATTCGCCAACTGCTGGTTGTTATTGATGATCCAGCCAGGGTAATAGCGGCGCAGCTCCGCCAGCACTTCGTGCAACGGGCAGTTCTCGAACACCAGGCGACCCTGGACCCAGGCCAGGTCTGTTGCTGGATCAAGTTTGGCAGGGCGGTCAAAACCGTTCGGGCCGATGCGGATGCTTTCGCCGGCGGACAAGCGAATCCGCGCGTCGTCGCGGGTCGCCTGCAAATCGATATCGCCGCGCTGCACCCGAACTTGCGCCACACCGTCGAGGTAACGCACGGCGAACGCCGTATCGCGGACACTGGCCTTGACCGGGCCGGCATCGATTTGCAGCGGCCGGTCACGGCTGGCGGGCACGTCGAAAAACGCCTCGCCCTGATACAAACGGGCAACGCGCTGCTGGTCGTTGATGGTGCTTGAAAAAGCCGAGTCGGTATTCAGCAGCACTTTCGAACCGTCCTCCAGCTGCAAACGCTGGCGC
>JALYPE010000147.1 GCA_030856525.1 Pseudomonadota bacterium
ATCCTGCTGTGTCAGGGCGCCGGCGATATTGGCGGTCTCGCACCAAAACTGCTGAAAAGTCCGTTGTTTGCCGGCGCTGTTGCCGCGCCGACTGTGGGGAAGTTGAAATGACTGCTGCTTACGCCAACCTGTTCTCCACGATTGCACCGAAAGATTTCGGCCGCGTCGCCGTGCTGTTCGGCGGTAAAAGTGCTGAACGTGAAGTGTCGCTGAAGTCCGGTAATGCAGTGCTCCAGGCGCTGCAGGGCGCGGGCGTGGATGCGTTCGGCCTGGACGTGGGCGATGACCTGCTGCAGCGTTTGCTCGCGGAAAAAATCGATCGCGCCTTCATCATTCTGCACGGTCGCGGTGGCGAAGACGGCAGCATTCAGGGCCTGCTCGAGTGCGTGGGCATTCCGTACACCGGCAGCGGCATCCTGGCGTCTGCACTGGCGATGGACAAGCTGCGGACCAAACAGGTCTGGCACAGTCTCGGCATTCCGACGCCACGTCACGCGGTATTGACCAGCGAGGCGGATTGTATTTCGGCAGCGAAGGAACTGGGCTTCCCGATGATCGTCAAACCCGCCCATGAAGGTTCAAGTATCGGGATGGCCAAAGTGACGTCCACGTCCGAATTGATCGAGGCGTGGAAAGCGGCCAGTACCTACGATTCGCAAGTGTTGGTCGAGCAATGGATTCAAGGTCCGGAGTTCACCATCGCCACCCTGCGTGACCAGGTGTTGCCTCCGATAGCCCTGGGTACGCCCCACACTTTCTACGACTACGACGCCAAGTACGTGGCTTCCGATACGCAGTACCGGATCCCGTGCGGGCTCGACAGCGACAAGGAACAGGAACTGATGGACCTCACGGCGAAAGCCTGTGAGGCGCTGGGTATCGCCGGTTGGGGCAGGGCAGACGTGATGCAGGACGCCGATGGGCAGTTCTGGTTTCTCGAAGTCAACACCGCACCGGGCATGACCGATCACAGCCTGGTGCCGATGGCGGCCCGTGCTGCCGGTCTGGATTTCCAGCAACTGGTCCTGTCGATTTTGGCCGCCGGTTTTGCTGGCAACAGCGAGGCGCGAGGGTAAGACATGCAAGGCGCTCAGCTGCGACATCAGCCCCCTCCAGCACCCGGCCGCAAGCCGGTGCCTCGGGGTGCCAGCCGAATGGTGGCGAAAGAGCCGATGTCCGCGCGCCTGCCGAAAGCCAATTTTGGTTTTCTGAAAGCCTTGTTCTGGCCGGTGCTGTTGGTCGCGCTGGGGTTTGGTACTTACGAAGGTGCGCAGCGTTTGTTGCCGTACGCCGATCGGCCGATCAGCAAAGTCGCGGTACAGGGCGACTTGAGTTACATCAGCCAGCAAGCGGTGCAGCAGCGGATCGCGCCGTTTGTGGCGTCGAGCTTCTTCACCATCGACCTCGCGGGCATGCGCACCGAGCTGGAACAGATGCCATGGATTGCCCACGCCGAGGTGCGCCGGGTGTGGCCGGATCAAGTGGTGATTCGCCTTGAGGAACAGCTGCCGGTGGCGCGTTGGGGCGATGAGTCGCTGCTCAACAACCAGGGTCAGGCGTTTACGCCGCGTGAACTGGCGAATTACGAACACCTGCCACAGCTGTTTGGTCCTCAACGGGCCCAGCAGCAAGTGATGCAGCAATATCAGGTACTGAGCCAGATGCTCAGGCCGTTGGGCTTCTCGATTGCGCGCCTGGAGTTGCGTGAGCGAGGCAGCTGGTTTTTGACCACCGGTGCCGGCAGTTCGGGCCCGGGGATCGAACTGTTGCTGGGACGCGGCAAGCTGGTGGAAAAGATGCGCCGTTTCATCGCCATCTATGACAAGACGCTTAAAGAACAGATTACGAACATTGCGCGCATTGATCTGCGCTACGCCAACGGCCTCGCTGTTGGCTGGCGGGAACCTGCAGCGCCCACGACAGAACAACCCGCTGTCGCGAAGAATTAAGAAGAGGCAGGACCCATGGCAAACGTGCAAAGCGGCAAAATGATCGTCGGTCTCGATATCGGCACCTCCAAGGTGGTGGCGCTGGTAGGCGAGGTTTCGGACGACGGCACGCTGGAAATCGTCGGGATCGGTACCCATCCGTCCCGTGGCCTGAAGAAGGGCGTAGTGGTGAACATCGAGTCCACCGTGCAGTCGATCCAGCGCGCGATCGAAGAAGCGCAGCTGATGGCCGGTTGCCGGATTCACTCGGCGTTCGTTGGTGTGGCGGGCAATCACATCCGCAGCCTGAACTCCCACGGCATCGTTGCGATTCGTGATCGCGAAGTCAGCTCTGCCGACCTCGAGCGTGTGCTCGATGCCGCCCAGGCTGTGGCGATCCCGGCCGACCAGCGCGTGCTGCACACATTGCCGCAGGATTATGTGATCGATAACCAGGAAGGCGTTCGCGAGCCTCTGGGCATGTCCGGTGTGCGTCTGGAAGCCAAGGTTCACGTGGTCACCTGCGCCGTCAACGCTGCACAGAACATTGAAAAATGCGTGCGCCGCTGCGGTCTGGAAATCGACGACATCATTCTCGAGCAGCTGGCTTCCGCGTATTCGGTACTGACCGACGACGAGAAAGAGCTGGGCGTGTGCCTGGTGGACATCGGCGGCGGCACGACCGACATCGCCATCTTCACCGAGGGTGCGATTCGTCACACTGCCGTGATCCCGATTGCGGGCGATCAGGTGACCAACGACATCGCCATGGCGTTGCGCACCCCGACCCAGTACGCCGAAGAAATCAAGATTCGTTACGCCTGCGCCCTGGCCAAACTGGCCGGCGCCGGTGAAACCATCAAGGTGCCAAGCGTTGGCGACCGTCCGCCCCGTGAGCTGTCTCGCCAGGCCTTGGCCGAAGTGGTCGAGCCGCGCTACGACGAGCTGTTCACGCTGATTCAGGCCGAGCTGCGTCGCAGCGGTTACGAAGACCTGATCCCGGCCGGCATCGTGCTGACGGGCGGTACGTCGAAAATGGAAGGCGCCACTGAACTGGCCGAAGAGATCTTCCACATGCCGGTCCGTCTGGGCGTGCCGCATGGCGTGAAGGGCCTGGATGACGTGGTGCGCAACCCGAT
>JALYPE010000159.1 GCA_030856525.1 Pseudomonadota bacterium
GGCTCCTACAGACCAATTCAGTTCTGTAGGAGCCGGCTTGCGGGCGGTAGCGTCCCCAAGGACGCCACAACCTTCGGCATTTTACGCCTGCCTTAACCCCATCGGGCCACCCCACAGGCTCGCCCGAGATCGAGACGGATGCAGATTATGCACAGGCTAAAGCACGGCCTATTACAGGCCGCCGGTTGGCTGTTTTACCTGATTTTGTTAATGGGCCTCGCCATGGCGTTGCCTACGTCCACGTTCGACTCTCAGTCGAAGGACTTCATTTTTCTGATCGGTATCGTCGGTATCTGGCGCTACTCGATGGGTGCTACGCACTTTCTGCGCGGCATGCTGTTTCTGTACGTGGTCTACCCGCACCTGCGGCGCAAAGTGCGCAAGCTGGGTAAAGCGGCAGACCCGTCGCACGTGTTCCTGATGGTCACCAGTTTCCGGATCGACGCCCTGACCACCGCGCAGGTGTACAGCTCGGTGATTCGTGAAGCGATCGACTGCGGCCTGCCGACCACGGTGGTGTGCTCGATCGTGGAAATGTCCGATGAACTGCTGGTGAAAAGCCTGTGGTCGCGGATGAATCCACCGGAGCGCGTCAAGCTCGACTTCGTGCGCATCCCCGGCACCGGCAAACGCGATGGCCTGGCTTACGGCTTCCGCGCGATCTCGCGGCACATGCCCGACGACCGCGCTGTTGTGGCTGTGGTCGATGGCGACACAGTGCTCGCTGAAGGCGTCGTGCTCAAGACCGTGCCGTGGTTCCAGATGTTCGGCAACGTCGGCGGCCTGACCACCAACGAGTTCTGCGAAGTACGCGGCGGCTACATCATGAGCGAGTGGCACAAACTGCGCTTCGCTCAACGCCACATCAACATGTGCTCGATGGCTTTGTCCAAACGCGTCCTGACCATGACCGGCCGGATGTCGGTATTCCGCGCCACCGTGGTGACCAATCCGGACTTCATCGCCGACGTTGAGAGCGACTCGCTGCAGCACTGGCGCCTGGGCCGCTTCAAGTTCCTGACCGGTGACGACAAGTCGAGCTGGTTCAGTCTGATGCGCCTGGGCTACGACACGTTTTACGTGCCGGACGCGGCGATCCACACCGTGGAACACCCGCCGGAAAAAAGCTTCATCAAGGCCAGTCGCAAACTGATGTTCCGCTGGTACGGCAACAACCTGCGCCAGAACGCTCGCGCGCTGGGCCTGGGTGTTAAACGTCTGGGTATGTTCACCTCGGTGGTGCTGTTCGATCAGCGCGTCTCGATGTGGACCTCGCTGCTGGGCCTGACTGTGGCAATCATCGCCACCTTCAAGTACGGCACCGCGTTCATCCTGGTTTACTTGCTGTGGATCGGCATCACGCGCCTGATTCTGACCCTGTTGCTGGCCTGCTCCGGTCACACGATCGGCCCGGCCTACCCGGCGATTCTCTATTACAACCAGATCGTTGGCGCGCTGGTGAAGATCTACGTGTTCTTCCGCCTCGACCAACAATCATGGACTCGCCAACCCACAACCCTGACCCGTGATCTCGCCAGCTTTCAACGTTGGTTCAACACCTGGTCGTCTCGGACCATGACCTTCTCCGCCGGCAGCATCTTTGTCGCCGTCCTGCTGATGATGGTCTGACCGCCCCTTATTGAATTAACAAGGAAATTGCCCCTATGAATACCGCCGTCAACGCTAACGTAGTGCACGAATCAGAAGCCCAGCGCCAGCACGCCCGAGTGAAAATTCCGGCCAAGCTGCGTTTCTTCGGTCCTGACCGGACGCCGCTTGAAGCCAAAGTGCTCGACCTTTCCGCCGGTGGCCTGGCGTTCAACGCCGGTCAGCTGCCGCTGAAAGAGGGCGATGTGCACAAGGCGCGTCTGCAATTCGTGATTGATAACCTTGGCCTGGCCATGGACGTCGAATTGCAGGTTCGTTCCATTGACCGCCCGACCGGTCGCGTCGGTTGCCAGTTCCAGAACCTGGAGCCGCAGGATATTTCGACCCTGCGTCACCTGATCACTTCGCACCTGGCCGGCGACGTCGTCAGTGTGGGTGAAGTGCTGGCGACTCTGCAGCGCGACAACTTCACCAAGGCGCGCAAGATCAAGGATGGCGGCCACGGCATGAGCGCGTTCGGTCGTCTGCGTGCAGTGACCTTCAGCCTGGCGATTTTCCTGGTCGGTCTGGCAGCCTTCGGTTTCATCTTCAAGTCGGTGTACGGCATGTACTTCGTCAGCCACGCTCAGGCCGGTCTGGTCAGCGTGCCGGGCATGAACATCACCATGCCGCGTGACGGCACCGTGCAAAGCCTGGTGAAAACTGATGGCGTCGCGGCCAAAGGCGCCCCGCTGGCGACCTTCAGCACCAGCATGCTCGACGTGCTCAAGGGCCATCTGAACGAAGATCAGTTGAAACCAGCCAATGTCGAAGACCTGTTCGGCAAGCAAATGACCGGCACCCTGACTTCGCCGTGCGATTGCACCGTGGCTCAGCAACTGGTCGCCGATGGTCAATACGCCAGCAA
>JALYPE010000189.1 GCA_030856525.1 Pseudomonadota bacterium
CCCAGCCCTGGGTGAAAGCGGCGGACTATCCGTTTATTCATCCCACCGATGCGAATCAGGATTTCCCTCCGCTGGCCGACAACGCGCATTTGCAGACGCCTGCTGATGCGGATGAACGCCAACCGAAGTTCGATGAATCCGCCGACTGGCTGACCCGCACCGCATTTTGTGCCGAGGCCAGGGAAGGGCGGCTCTACCTCTTCATGCCGCCGCTGGAGCGGGTTGAAGACTATCTGGAACTGGTCGCGGCGATCGAAGCCAGCGCCGGGGAGCTGCATTGCCCGGTGTTGCTCGAAGGCTATGAACCGCCCGGCGATCCGCGCCTGAGCAACTTTCGCGTCACTCCGGATCCAGGTGTGATCGAGGTCAACGTGCAGCCATCCGCGACCTGGGACGAGTTGGTCGAGCGCACTGAATTCCTCTACGAAGAAGCTCGCCAGACGCGGCTGACCACCGAGAAATTTATGATCGACGGCCGCCACACCGGCACCGGCGGCGGTAACCATTTCGTACTCGGCGGTGCGACTCCGGCTGACTCACCATTTCTCCGGCGTCCCGATTTGCTGCGCAGCCTGATCAGTTACTGGCACAACCACCCGTCCTTGTCCTACCTGTTTTCCGGATTATTCATCGGCCCGACGTCTCAGGCGCCGCGCGTGGATGAGGCGCGTAACGATGCCTTGTACGAGCTGGAAATCGCGTTTGCGCAAATGCCTGCACCCGGCGAGGAGTGCGCGCCTTGGCTGGTCGACCGGCTGCTGCGCAACCTGCTGATCGACGTAACCGGCAATACCCATCGCGCCGAATTCTGCATCGACAAGCTGTACTCGCCAGACGGGCCGACCGGTCGCCTGGGTTTGCTCGAGCTGCGCGCCTTTGAAATGCCACCCCACGCGCAAATGAGCCTGGCTCAGCAACTGTTGCTGAGAGCGCTGGTTGCGCGATTCTGGCGCGAGCCTTATACGCCGCCGAAACTGGTGCGCTGGGGCACCGAGCTGCATGATCGTTTCATGCTGCCGCACTTTATCGAGCAGGATTTCGCCGATGTCATCGTCGATCTCAATAGCGTCGGTTATCCGCTACGGGCCGATTGGTTTGCCGCGCACCTTGAGTTTCGCTTTCCCAAGGTAGGGGATTACGCAGTCAGCGGTATCGAACTGGAAGTGCGCCAGGCACTTGAACCGTGGCATGTGCTCGGGGAAGAGGGCGCCGTCGGCGGCACCGTGCGTTATGTGGATTCCTCCCTTGAGCGTTTGCAGGTCAAGCTCACCGGATTGCCGCCGCAGCGTTATCTGCTGACGTGCAACGGTATTCCCGTGCCCCTGCAGGCAACCGGTCGAGTCGGTGAATTTGTCGCCGGTGTGCGTTTTCGCGCGTGGCAGCCGGCCAACTGCCTGCAGCCGACCATCCCGGTGCACGCGCCGTTGGTGTTCGACCTGCTCGACACCTGGATGAAGCGCTCGCTCGGAGGCTGTCAGTACCACGTCACCCATCCGGGCGGGCGCAACTACGACAGCCTGCCGGTGAACGCAAACGAGGCCGAGAGCCGGCGGATGGCGCGCTTTTTCCGTATCGGCCACAGTCCCGGGAAACTTCCCGTACCCCTTGTGGAAATCAACGACGAGCTGCCGATGACGCTCGATCTGCGGCGTTTTTAAAACCTGCGCGACGCCCGGATTTTACGTCTATCGGGCGTCATGTGCCTGCGTTAGTCTGACTGTTCCCCGCTGTCTGCCGAGTGTTCCATGCCTGATCTGCTAGACCGCTACCCGCTGACGGCGGGCACTTATCACGAATTGCTCGACGACAGCGGCGCCGTGCGTGCGCATTGGCGCCGACTGTTCGACCAGCTGCAACGCAGCACGCCAGCGCAGCTACTGCAGCGTCAGGCTTTGCTGGGCCGTCAGATTCAGGAAAACGGCGTCACCTATAACGTCTACGCCGACCCCAAGGGGGCGGATCGGCCGTGGGAACTGGATTTGCTGCCGCACGTCATCAATGCCGAGGAGTGGGCGCTTCTCTCGGTCGGGATTGTTCAACGGGCGCGGCTGCTGAACGCAGTACTGGCGGATCTTTACGGCCCGCAGCAATTGATCGCCCAAGGCTTGCTGCCGGCGGAGCTGGTGTTCGGGCACAATAATTTTCTATGGCCTTGTCAGGGGATCTGTCCGCCCGATGAAATTTTTCTGCACCTCTACGCAGTGGATCTGGCGCGCACGCCCGACGGTCGCTGGTGGGTGACGGCGGACCGTACCCAGGCGCCCTCCGGCGCTGGCTACGCACTGGAAAACCGCACCATCGTGTCGCGGGCATTCCCCGAGTTGTACCGTGATTTGCAGGTCCAGCATCTGGCGGGGTTCTTTCGCACGCTGCAGGAAACCCTCGCGCGGCAGGCGCCCAGTGACGATGAAGTGCCGCTGGTGGTGTTGTTGACGCCGGGGCGCTTCAACGAAAGCTACTTCGAACACCTTTATCTGGCGCGGCAGCTCGGCTACCCCTTGGTGGAGGGCGGCGACCTCACGGTGCGCGACGCCACGGTATATCTGAAAACCCTGAGCGGTTTGCGCCGGGTGCACGCGATCATGCGTCGGCTCGACGACGATTTTTGTGATCCCCTCGAACTGCGTACCGACTCGGCGCTCGGCGTGCCCGGTTTGCTTGAAGCCGTGCGGCGTGGCCGGGTGCTGGTCGCCAACGCCTTGGGCAGTGGCGTGCTGGAATCGCCAGGATTGCTGGGCTTCCTGCCGAAGATCAATCAATTTCTGTTTGGCGAAGAGCTGCTGCTGCCGTCCATTGCGACCTGGTGGTGTGGTGAAGCGCCGGTGCTGGCGCAGGCGCTGGAAAGGCTGCCGCAGTTGCTGATCAAACCGGCGTTCCCCTCGCAAAGTTTCTCGCCGGTGCTGGGTCGCGATCTCAGCGAAGCCCAGCGACAGGCGCTTGCCGAACGCATGCAGGCGCGACCCTACGCATATGTTGCGCAAGAACTCGCGCAGCTGTCCCAGGCACCAATCTGGCAGGCTGAAGCCGCGCAGCTGCAACCCCGGGCCATCGGCATGCGCATGTACGCAGTGGCGAGTAACGACGGTTATCGAGTATTGGCCGGCGGTTTGACCCGGGTCGCCGCCGATGCGGATGCCGAAGTGGTGTCGATGCAGCGCGGTGGGGCGAGCAAGGACACCTGGGTGCTGGGCGATCGGCCGCCGACCGGCGAGCAATGGCAGACCCAGCGGACAATTGGCGTGCATGACCTGGTGCGGCGCGATCCGTATCTGCCTTCGCGCGTGGTGGAGAACCTGTTCTGGTTTGGCCGCTATTGCGAGCGTTGCGATGACAGCGCGCGGCTGCTGAGAATCATGCTGGCACGTTACGTCGATGGCGATGACCCGCAAGCGCTGCAAGCGGCGGTGGATCTCGGCGAGCGCCTTAACCTGTTGCCCGAGGAGGGTGACTTGCCGGCACGCTTGCTTGCGGCGTTGCTGGGCGATGACTGGCCGTTCAGCCTGCGCGACAACCTGCAACGCTTGCAGTGGGCGGCGTCGCAGGTGCGCGGCAAACTGTCCCGGGAGAATTGGCAAGCGCTGGTGGAGTTGCAGCGCGAAGCCCTGGAACTGGAAACACAAGCGCCGGACTTCGGCGAGCTGCTGGATTTTCTCAACCGCTTGGTGATGTCGCTGGCGGCCTTGTCCGGTTTCGCCCTCGATGACATGACCCGGGACGAAGGCTGGCGTTTCCTGATGATCGGTCGGCGAATAGAACGCCTGCAATTTCTCAGCGCGAGCCTCGCCGGTTTCTTGCGCGGCCCAGGGGCATTCGATCAGGGCGGGCTGGAGTGGTTACTGGAATTGGGCAACAGCAGCATCACTTACCGATCTCGGTATCTGGCGGTCGCGCAGATGATCCCGGTGCTGGACTTGTTACTGCTCGATGAACAGAACCCTCACGCCGTCCTGTTCCAGCTGAAACTGGTGACCCGAACGCTCAAGCGTCTGAACGATGACTTTGCCGCGCCGCGCGAGACGGTGCTGCCGGTATTGCTCGAACGCCTGGCGCGTTTCGATCTGGGTTGCCTGGGCAATTCACTGTTCGGTGCGGCCAGTGTGAACGTAGCCGTTCAGGGGTTGGCCGATCTGCTGCAAGAAATAGCCGACGCCAGCGGACAGGTGTCGGATCGACTGGCGTTGCGGCATTTCGCCCATGTCGATGATGTCAGCCAGCGCACGGTATCTGTCTGATGGCCGCGCATTACCAGATTTTTCACGACACTCACTATCACTACGACAGCCCGGTGTCCCTGGCCCAGCAACTGGCACATTTATGGCCAAGGCCCTGCGCGTGGCAAAGGTGCAGCGCTTGGCAATTGCAGATCAGCCCGGAGCCGACGTCACGCCGGGATGAACTGGACGTATTCGGCAATCCGCTAACGCGGCTGGCGTTCGAACGTCCGCATGATGAATTGCTGGTCAATGCCAGCCTTACGGTGGAGGTGTTGCCCCGGCCTGCGCTGGATTTCAATCAGTCCCCCGCCTGGGAAGACACCCGTAACGCGCTGACCTACAGCGGTCAGCCGATGTCACTCGAACTGCTGCAAGCGTGCCGCTACCGATTCGAATCGCCCTATGTGCATTTGAAGCGTGCTTTCGTCGAATTTTCCCACAGCTGTTTTTCCGAAGGTCGGCCGCTGCTGCTGGGCGTTCAAGCGTTGATGGCGAAGATTTTCAGCGAATTCACGTTCGATGCCCAAGCCACGCAAGTGGCGACACCCCTGGTGGAAGTGCTGGAGCGTCGACGCGGAGTTTGCCAGGATTTCGCGCATTTGATGCTCGCGTGTGTGCGCTCGCGCGGCCTGGCGGCGCGTTATGTCAGTGGTTATTTGTTGACCCAGCCACCACCCGGCCAGCCACGGTTGATCGGGGCTGATGCCTCGCATGCCTGGGTTTCGGTGTTTTGCCCGGTGCTGGGCTGGGTGGACTTCGATCCCACCAACAATGTGCAGCCGGCACTGGAACACATCACCCTGGCCTGGGGCCGGGACTTCTCGGATGTTTCGCCGTTACGGGGAGTCATTCTGGGCGGCGGTAACCACGACCCGGAAGTTCGGGTCACCGTGATGCCATTGGATTGACAAGATCCTTGTAGGAGCGAGCTCGCTCGCGATGAACGTCAACGATGACGCGTCCTGTCTGGAAAAACGCGCCATCTTTGAGACTTTCGCGAGCAAGCTCGCTCCTACACACAGATCCGGTGGGCCTGATCAGATCATCGGGCCCTGAGGGTCTCAGGCGTCGGGCGCCTGATCTTTCGGTGCTTCCACATCGCTTTGTGTAGCCACTTCGCCTTCTGCATCCGGGTTCAGTGCTGCTGCTTCTTCTTCAGCTGTAGCTTTCTTGCGCTGAAGCTTTTCCTCTTTCTTCTGCTCCTTGGCCAAGTCTCTCTGACGTTTGGCGAAGGAATAATTAGGTTTAGCCATGGGCGATCCTCTGGGGTCGAAGGTGAGGTTGAGCGGCGCATATTCTGCCCTGTATCGGTGCCGAGCCGTTAGCCGGGTTTTTGCTCTGTCCATTTTGGCACCACTGTCGGCTGCCACGCATCCAGAGCATCGAGCAGTGTTTGCGGTGTTTCGCTCACCTGCAGCATGTCACGGTGCGCTCCACGAACGAAGCCTTCGCCGACGATATGATCAAGAAAACCGGTCAATTTGCTATAGAAACCGTTTACTTCCAGCAGTCCCAGCGGTTTGTCGTGGTAACCCAGTTGGCCCCAGGTCCACACTTCGAACAGTTCTTCAAGAGTGCCAAGGCCGCCAGGCAGGGCGATGAACGCGTCGCTGAGTTCGGTCATCCGCGCCTTGCGCGCATGCATGCCGTCTACCACTTCCAGGCGAGTCAGGCCGCTGTGGCCGATTTCCTTGTCCTTGAGACTTTGCGGGATGATCCCGATCACTTCTCCACCGGCCGCCAGTGCGGCATCGGCAACGACGCCCATCAGGCCGACGGCGCCGCCGCCGTAAACCAGCGTCAACTTACGCTCGGCCAACGCTTCGCCGAGGGCAATAGCGGCCTGACGGTAGGCGGGATTGGAGCCGGTGCTGGCACCGCAAAATACACAAACGGATGTTAGAGACATGCTTTCCTCCGTGGTCAGAATGGCCACAGAGTAAAGTTTCAGGCTTAACACTCCAAGGGCTATGCGTCGCGCTTGGGCGTCTCGTAAGTGCCACTGGCGCCGCACGCGTAGGCGGCGAGCAGGCTGCATAACAGGCTGTTGATGAACATGTCGGACACTCCGTTTGGGAATAGTGGCCCGATGATAGAGCCGGTCCAGAGGTCTGGCTGGTAGATTGTCTCGATTGGGGTCATAGCCCGAAAGTTGTATACAATTTTTGATTCAAGTCATAGGAACTTGCGAAGTTTTCAGGCAGTCTTCTGTTCATTCGCACGTTGTTAACCCTGCCTTGGAGATTCACCATGTTTGCCAAACTCGTTGCGGTATCCCTGTTGACACTGGCCAGCAGCCAACTGATGGCTGCCGAGTGCAAGACCACTGTCGACTCTACCGACCAGATGACCTTCAACACCAAAGCCATCGAAATCGACAAGAGCTGCAAGACCTTCACCGTCGAGCTGACCCACTCCGGCAACCTGCCGAAAAACGTCATGGGCCATAATTGGGTGCTGAGCAAGGAAGCCGACATGCAGCCAATCGCCACCGATGGCCTGGCTGCCGGCATCGACAAGAACTACCTGAAAGACGGCGACACGCGCATCATCGCCCACACCAAAATCATCGGCGCCAAGGAAACCGATTCGGTGACTTTTGATGTGTCGAAACTGGCTGCTGGCGAGAAATATGGCTTCTTCTGCTCGTTCCCGGGCCACATTTCGATGATGAAAGGTACGGTTACACTGAAGTAAGCGAATCGCGCAGACAAAAAAAGCGTCCCGGTCGGGGCGCTTTTTTTTGCCTGACGCAAGACCGTGTCATCGTTTATCGCCAGCAAGCCGGCTCCTACGGTTTTGTGTCGTCGCCAGCAACCCGGCTCCTACAGGTTTTGCGTCAGCGTCAGACAGCCGGTTTTTGTGTCATCGCGGGAGGCGGGTACACCGCGGACCTTGTAGGAGCTGGCTTGCCAGCGATGGCGTCGGCGGCGTCGCCACCGATCTCAAGGCGCAAACGGCATCTCGCGCTTGTGATGAGTCTTCCTGTACGTGTCGCAAATGATTTTGAACGCTTCCTCGCGCACCGGCTCGCCATGCAGGAACGCGTCGATTTCGGCATAAGTCACGCCATGCGCCGCTTCATCCGGTTTGCCGGGAGACAGGTCTTCGAGGTCGGCGGTCGGGATTTTTTCCACCAGCGATTCCGGGGCGCCGAAGCTGCGCGCAATGGCGCGCACCTGGTTTTTCACCAGCCCGCTCAAAGGGGCCAGGTCACAGGCGCCGTCACCGAACTTGGTGTAGAAACCCATCACAGCTTCCGCCGCGTGGTCGGTGCCGATCACCAGGCCCTGACACGCACCGGCGATGGCGTATTGCGCGACCATGCGCATCCGCGCCTTGGTATTGCCGAGGACAAAATCCACCGACACCGCATGCTGGCCTTCGAACGCCGCGATTTCACCCGCCAGAGCTTTGACCGACGGTCCGATGTTCACCGTGTGGCGCTCGTCCGGGCTGATGAAGTCCACTGAGGCCTGAGCGTCCTGTTCATCAAACTGAACGCCGTAAGGCAGGCG
>JALYPE010000234.1 GCA_030856525.1 Pseudomonadota bacterium
TAGCCACAGTCAGGGCAATGGCGCAAACGGCGTGCGCCCATCGGCACTCTGCAATTCCATCAGATATTTACGAAAGATCTGCCCCAGCACTTGAGTCGCGACTTCCAGCTCTTCGCGAGGCATCTTCTCCGCCACTTCGTCCGCCGTATCCAGCGCATCTTCCGCGCCATTCACCGCCGCCATCTTCAGCACGATGTACGCCTGAACATTATTGGCAGGTACGCCTTCACCATGGAAAAACATGCTGCCGAGCTTGAACTGCGCTTGAGCGTGACCCTGCAGCGAAGCTTTTTCGAAATAGGCCAGAGCCTGATTGAGGTCACGCGGCGCATTTTTGCCGTCGTAGTAGAACTCACCCAACTCGTATTGCGCTTGTGCATCCCCTTCATCCGACGCTTTCTGACAGGCAGCGAGTGCCTGAGCCAGATCTTGCGGCTGGGTATTGAGGGTGCAGCGACCCATCGCTGGGATTAACAACGAGTTGCCGCCTGCCTGTGCGAGCGCGAGCAGGGGCTGAAGGAGCAACAGGCAGCCCAATGCAAGGGTGCGGCCGGTGCGGTTCATGGGAATCGACTTACCTCTGAAGGGCGCGCGGACCCAACAAGGGGGATCCAATAAGCGCGCATTATGAAATAAGCGGGGCCAACCTTACAAAGTCTTTACTCGTTTTTCTGCTGCGTGGGGAATATATCGCCCATTTTGCGGGTAATTGTTGGCAGAAGAGTGGGAGTAACAGCGTTGATGTAGGTAAATGCTGACGCTGGCAATAGCCAACGTCAGCGGCGCAGCCTTTATTTCAAGGCAGCGAAGGCGCGCTCGGCGGCGTCCAGTGTCAGTTTCAGCTCTGCATCGCCGTGGGCGATCGAGGTGAAACCCGCTTCAAATGCACTCGGTGCGAGGTATACACCACCTTCGAGCATCAAGTGGAAGAAGCGTTTGAACAGGTTGGCGTCGCTGCCCATCACGTCATCGAAAGTTACGATGTCGTCGGCCCCGCTGAAGTACAACCCGAACATGCCGCCCGCCTGTGTCGTCACGAACGGAATGCCGGCGGCATCGGCACGTTGCTGCAGGCCGTCGAGCAGACGGCTGGTGTAATCGGTCAGTTCGTCGTGGAAACCTGGACGGCTGATCAGCCGCAGGGTGGTCAGGCCGGCGGCCATTGCCAGCGGGTTACCCGACAGGGTGCCGGCCTGATAGACCGGGCCCAGTGGCGCGATGTGCGACATGATTTCGCGTTTGCCGCCAAAGCAACCGACCGGCATGCCGCCGCCGATGATTTTGCCAAACGTGCTCAGGTCCGGCGTGACGCCGTAGTGCGCCTGGGCACCGCCGAGGGCAACGCGAAAACCTGTCATCACTTCATCGAAAATCAGTACCACGCCGTGCTTGTCGCAGAGGCTGCGTAGGCCTTCGAGGAAACCCGGCGCCGGAGGCACGCAATTCATGTTGCCGGCCACCGGCTCGACGATGATGCAGGCCACTTCCTGACCGACTTCGCCCAGCATGGTTTCGACCGCATCGATGTCGTTGAAGGGCAGGGTCAGGGTGTGTTTGGCAAATGCCGCCGGCACGCCGGCCGAGCTCGGCACGCCTTGGGTCAATGCGCCGGAACCGGCCTTGACCAGCAAACTGTCGGAGTGACCGTGGTAGCAACCTTCGAACTTGATGATGCTGTCACGGCCGGTAAAACCACGTGCCAGACGAATCGCGCTCATGGTTGCTTCGGTGCCGGAGCTGACCATGCGCACCATTTCCATCGACGGCACGATCGAGCAGACGAGGTCTGCCATTTGGGTTTCCATCTCGGTCGGCGCGCCATACGACAGGCCGTGCTCAAGCTGCTTGCGCACCGCGTCGAGCACTTCGGGATGGCTGTGGCCTAGGATCATCGGGCCCCACGAACCTACGTAATCGACGTAGCGCTTGTCATCTTCGTCGGTGACATAAGCGCCTTCAGCGTGCTTGAAAAACAGTGGAGTGCCGCCGACGCTTTTGAACGCGCGAACAGGCGAGTTCACGCCACCGGGAATGTGTTTCTGGGCATTGGCAAACAGCGTTTCGGAACGAGACATGATCGGGCTCTCAAAAATCAGGATTTGAACAATTCGTTAAAGGCGCGGGCGCGGCGGGTCACTTCAGCGGTGCTTTCGGCGCCGAACAGGCCGTGGACCACCGCGAGCAAATCGACCCCGTGGGCCACCAGCGGCGCGGCGTTTTCGAGGGTGATGCCACCGATCGCGCAGATCGGCAGGTGCAGTTTGCCGCGGGCCTGGTCAAGCAGATCGAGACTGCAGGTGGGCGCGCCGGGTTTGGTG
>JALYPE010000258.1 GCA_030856525.1 Pseudomonadota bacterium
CGAAAGACGCCATACTCAAGGACTGGTACGCCACAGCGTTTCACTCCACGGTGATCGTTGCGCTGGTCGTGCTGGGCGTAGGCCTGTTTGGCTGGGTGTTTGTGCGTCAGGTACGCGTGGGTGAACGCATCGAAAAGGATCTACGCAAGGCCCAGGAAGCGCTGAAATTGATCGCGACCCACGACAGTCTCACAGGTCTGGGCAATCGTCGGCTGTTCGAGCAATCGCTCGACATCGAGTTTGGCCGGGGCGCTCGGCAATCGACGCCGCTGAGTCTGATCCTGCTCGACATCGACTACTTCAAACTCTACAACGATGCCTACGGACACGTGGCCGGCGACCACTGCCTTGCACAAGTTGCGAAAGCAGTCAAAAGTTGCTGCCAGCGCCCGACGGACCTCGCGGTACGCTACGGGGGTGAAGAGTTCGCTGTGTTGTCATCGGACACCGACATCCATGGGGCGATGGCCATTGCCGAACAGATCAGGCGCAGCGTCATGGCGCAAGATATTCGCCACAGCGGTTCGCCCTACGGTTTTGTCACGGTCAGTTTAGGCTGCTATGCGTTTGTGCCGACGGGGCGCGATGACAAGGAAGTGTTCATAAAGCGCGCAGACGCTGCGCTGTATCAAGCCAAGCATTCGGGTCGCAACCGCTCAGCTGTGCTCTCAATGGAAGGAACGGTCGAGGCGTTGATGCGCTCGGACCGTTAGGCGGCAATTGCGGGACTGATCCAGAAAGCAGCCGATGATGCCCGTCATCGGCTGACTTTGCGCGTTCAGCTGCCTGTGCCGCCGCCGGCACCACCGGTGCCGCCACCTGCTGCACCCGTGCCACCGCCAGCGCCCGAGCCGCTGGTGCCGCCGCTTCCGCCAGTTGGGGGCGGAGGTGTCGGATTAACGCTGCCGTCGGTGTTAGGGCGCGCAGGTGCGCTCGGGTTGGGGGCTGTTGTAGCGCCGCCGACCGATCCGGATTTGGTGCCAGTGGCATCTGCGCCATCGCCAGAGCCTGCACCTGCAGTAGCGGAAGCTGCAGAGAGCAACCCGGCCAGAAGCAACGGCGTGATTTTCATCTTCATCATCGTTCGTCTCCAAGGGTGAGTCGTTACTTCATGTTGGTGTCGACGGCGCTGAGGTTGGTGCCCATTGGATGACGAGCGGTCGTGTCCCGCAGTAGCGCGCCAATCAACGCAACCACCCGAACATGGCGAGGTCACACAAAGATCATCCTCGACAGGAGCGCTGGCCTGTGAAGAATCTGCGAATTGCAACGTTCAACGTCAATGGCATGCGCGCCCGCCTGCCCAATCTGCTGGCCTGGCTGGAGCGGGAAAAGCCGGACATCGTCTGTCTGCAGGAGCTGAAATCGGTGGACGCTGCATTTCCCGCCGCAGACATCGAGGCCGCCGGTTATGGCGCGATATGGCAAGGGCAAACGTCGTGGAACGGTGTGGCGATTCTGGCGCGGGATGCGCAACCGCTTGAGAGTCGCCGAGGCTTGCCCGGCGATGACAACGACGCCCAAAGTCGCTACATCGAGGCAGCTGTGCACGGCGTACTCGTCGGTTGTTTGTACTTGCCCAACGGCAACCCGCAGCCGGGACCGAAGTTCGATTACAAACTGGCGTGGTTCGAACGGCTGATCAGCCATGCCAGGGATTTGCAGAGCAGTGAGCATCCGGTTGTGCTGGCCGGCGACTACAACGTGGTGCCCACCGACCTGGACATTTATAACCCGCGCTCCTGGCTCAAGGACGCGCTGCTGCAACCGGAAAGTCGCGAGTGTTACCAGCGTCTGCTGGATCAGGGCTGGACGGATTCCCTGCGGCATCTGTACCCCGAAGACAGGCTCTACACCTTCTGGGATTATTTCCGACAGCACTGGCAGAAAAATTCCGGGTTGCGCATCGACCACCTCCTGCTCAATCCGGCAATGAGTCCTTACCTGTATGAAGCGGGCGTCGATGCGTGGGTGCGCAATGAACCACACGCCAGTGACCATGCACCGACCTGGATCCGGTTGGGCACGCGCAAGCGTCGCTGAGTTCGCCGAGGTACGGCAATTGCCTGAATCAATTGTCGTGACCGGGAGCTTTTGCCTTATACATGGCGGCCATCGGCGGAGCGATCCGCGATTCCCTGCACAAGGATCTCGCAATGAACGAGCCACGCTTGAGCAATCCTGCGCTTTACCTGCAACGCCTCGGTTTCGACACGCCACCGCCGCCAACACTGGAGGCCCTGCGGCAGCTGCAATTGCGTCATACCGGCGTTTTTCCATTCGAAAATATCAACACCCTCGCGGGTCTGCCGGTGCTCGTTGACCTGCCATCAATCGAGCAAAAACTCCTTCATGAAGGTCGCGGTGGCTACTGCTATGAACTGAACGGGATGTTCTTCGCTCTGTTGCAAATGCTGGGTTTCGAGGTGCGCGGCATCACCGGTCGCGTGGTGATGGGCCAGCCCGAAGGTGCATGGACGGCACGCACGCACCGTTTGAACCTGGTGATGCTGGAAGGCGAGCGCTACATCACCGACGTGGGGTTCGGCGGCATGGTGCCCACGGCACCGCTGCTGCTCGACACTGAGGACGAGCAGGCGACCGCGCATGAACCTTACCGAATCGAACGACACGCAGACGGCTACACCTTGTTCGCCAAGGTCGCCAATGAATGGCGGGCGATGTACATCTTTGATCTGTACCGCCAGGAAGAGATCGATTACACCGTCGGCAACTGGTACGTCTCGACTTATCCGCAATCATCCTTTGCCAGACAACTCATGGTGGCACGAACGGGGGAGGGCTGGCGCCGCACATTGAACAACAGCAGCTTCGCGATCCATCGGATTGGCCAGGAAAGCGAACGGAGGGAAATAACCGGGCTGGATGAATTGGTCGAAGTGCTAAATCGTGAGTTCTCCATTCGGCTGCCCGAGCATGCACAGGTCAGGCGCGCGTTGGCGAAATTGCTCGCACCTGCTGACTGATTCGACACCCCTGGGCAATCCTCACGCTGGCGCCGTTCGAGCGCACATCGGCAGGCTTATTTCAGAAATGTTGTGGCGTGCGCCAGCCAGTTTTCAGGACGATTTGAACGCCTGTTCATAATTTGACTGATGAGTTGTATACAACTCTATAGACATTTGTCGTGAGTCTTGCATACAGTGTGCGCATAACAAAAAGCCAGGGAACCCCCCAATCATGAAAACGCCCCATGTTTCACACCAGCGGCCTGAGGACGAAAACCTCGGGGTCGGCGCGAATATGGCTTACGGCCTGCAACATGTTCTGACCATGTACGGCGGCATTGTCGCGGTGCCATTGATCATCGGCCAGGCGGCCGGGCTGTCTCCGGCGGACATCGGTTTATTGATTGCTGCTTCATTGTTTGCGGGGGGCTTGGCAACATTACTTCAGACGCTGGGCTTACCGTTCTTCGGTTGTCAACTGCCCTTGGTGCAGGGCGTATCGTTCTCCGGCGTCGCGACCATGGTGGCAATTGTCAGCAGTGGCGGGGAGGGTGGGTTTCAATCGATTCTGGGCGCGGTGATAGCTGCATCGTTGATCGGATTGTTGATCACGCCGGTGTTCTCGCGAATTACCAAGTTCTTCCCGCCGCTGGTGACGGGAATCGTGATCACCACCATCGGCCTGACGCTGATGCCGGTGGCTGCACGTTGGGCGATGGGCGGTAACAGCCAGGCACCTGACTTTGGCAGCATGTCCAACATTGGTTTGGCCGCAGTGACGCTGGTGCTGGTGTTGTTGCTGAGTAAAGTCGGTAGCGCGACCATCTCGCGTTTGTCGATCCTGCTGGCGATGGTCATCGGCACGCTGATCGCAGTGTTCCTCGGCATGGCGGACTTCTCCGCGGTCACGCAGGGGGCGATGTTCGGCTTCCCTACGCCGTTTCACTTCGGCATGCCGACCTTCCATTTCGCCGCGATTCTGTCGATGTGCATTGTCGTGATGGTGACGCTGGTAGAGACCTCGGCAGACATTCTCGCAGTCGGTGAAATCATCGAAACCAAGGTCGACTCCAAACGCCTGGGCGACGGTCTGCGCGCTGACATGCTGTCGAGCATGATCGCGCCGATCTTCGGCTCATTTACCCAAAGCGCTTTTGCCCAGAACGTTGGACTGGTGGCGGTGACCGGGATCAAGAGCCGTTTCGTGGTGGCCACCGGCGGGATGTTCCTGGTGATTCTCGGATTGCTGCCCTTCATGGGTCGAGTGATTGCTGCTGTGCCGACCTCCGTGCTCGGCGGCGCCGGCATTGTGCTGTTTGGTACCGTGGCCGCCAGCGGTATCCGCACGCTCTCAAAAGTCGATTACCGCAATAACGTCAACCTGATCATCGTCGCGACCTCCATCGGTTTCGGCATGATTCCGATTGCCGCGCCGCATTTCTACGATCAGTTCCCGAGCTGGTTCGCGACCATTTTCCATTCGGGCATCAGTTCATCGGCGATCATGGCCATCGTGCTCAACCTGGCATTCAACCACCTGACTGCCGGTAACTCGGATCAACAGTCGGTGTTTGCGGCAGGTACCGAACGTGTGTTGCGCTACCAGGATCTGGCGGCGTTACGTGAAGGGGATTATTTCAGCGAAGGCAAACTGCATGATTGCGATGGCAAGGAGATTCCGGTGGTTGAAGTTGATCACGGGCATGGCGAGCCGCGGGTGGTGCAGGTGAAAAGCAGTGAGCATGTGTAGCAGTTGTAGTTGCTCGAAAGGCTGTTAGAGCAAAAGATCGCAGCCTCGCTTCACTCGGCAGCTCCTACAGGTGAACGCCAATCCAGTGTAGGAGCTGCCGCAGGCTGCGATTTTTTCACTGTATGACAGCCACAAAAAAGCCCCTGAATCTTTCGATTCAGGGGCTTTTTGTTTATTGCTGTCTGGCTCCACGACCTGGACTCGAACCAGGGACCCAGTGATTAACAGTCACTTGCTCTACCAACTGAGCTATCGCGGAATGGCGTGTATGTTACTGATTCAAAAAGAGAAGTCAAGCATCTGTTATTCGTTGAACAGATTTGGCGGGACGGACGGCGGTTTATCGGCGATTGGCGGTTACCAGAAACGCAGGAGAGGGCTACCATGATCGCCCGGAAGCGGTTACACGCGCTGCCGGCCATTCGCAGAAAAGGTACGCGTCATGACCCACCTGTTTTTCACACCTTGCCCTAGCGGGGTGTTCGCATGAGCATCGCTCAGATCAGTTTGCCAAAAGGCGTCGGCCCGCACGCCGAGAAATTGCTCGATGCAATCACCCAGGCCGGCACCGCTGAAGAATTGAATCGTGCAGGCGGCAAGGCCGAAGGTTTCGTGCTTGGCCTGGAAAGCGCCAAAGCCATCAAGAGCCAGATCGCAGAATCGCTGTATGTCGCCTACGACGATGCCGCCAGCCAGCGCGCCACCGAACTGGCTTAACCGCCGAAAGTAACGGTGGCCAGCATCAGTTTGTTGTAAAGCAGCGTGGCGCCCAGTTGTACCAGCCACAAGGCCAGGCCGCCGAGGAACACGCCGGTGGCCACTGGCATCACCAGGTTGCCGCTGCGTTGTTTGGCCGGGGTGCGAGGAATGAAGTCGTCGTGGTGATCGAGGTCGTCGCGCTCGGCGCGCAGGTCATCGTTTTTCATGTGGCTTCTCATCAAAATTCAGGTGTATACAAAACCTGTAGGAGCCGGCTTGCTGGCGAAGCGGTCACAGTTGCCAGAATGATGTCGGCAGGATGTCCGCCATCGCCAGCAAGCCGGCTCCTACAAAGTAGATATCTGCAGTCTAGGGGGCTTGGTTGGCGGTTTGAGATTTATCTTGTACAAAAAAATTGGGAAGCCATCGAGCTTCCCATTTTTTCGAATCAGCCAACCACTCAGATCACCGCAACAATCGCCTTGGTCACTGCGTCGATGTTGTTCTGATTCAACGCGGCCACGCAGATGCGGCCAGTGTCGAGGGCGTAAATGCCGAACTCTGTGCGCAGACGGGTCACTTGCTCCACGGTCAAGCCC
>JALYPE010000597.1 GCA_030856525.1 Pseudomonadota bacterium
AGTTGGGATATCGACGGTCAGAGCCAGGAAAAAAGCCTGTTCGGCATGATCAAGAACACTTACCAGATGCACAGCGAAGGCGTCCTGTCTGCTTATAAGGACAACGCTTCGGTGATCGTCGGTAACGTCGCCGGCCGTTTCTTCCCGGACCCGGAAACCCGCCAGTACGGTGCGGTGCAGGAGCCGGTGCACATCCTGATGAAGGTTGAAACCCACAACCACCCGACCGCGATTGCCCCGTTCCCCGGCGCATCGACCGGCAGTGGCGGCGAAATTCGCGACGAAGGCGCTACCGGTCGCGGTGCCAAGCCCAAGGCTGGCCTGACTGGTTTCACCGTATCGAACCTGCAGATCCCCGGTTTTGAACAGCCGTGGGAGGTGCCGTACGGCAAGCCCGACCGCATTGTCACCGCGCTGGACATCATGATCGAAGGCCCGCTGGGCGGCGCCGCGTTCAACAACGAATTCGGGCGTCCGGCCCTGACCGGTTATTTCCGTACCTTCGAGCAGTCGATCACCACCCCGCGTGGCGACGAAGTTCGCGGCTACCACAAGCCGATCATGCTGGCGGGCGGCATGGGTAACATCCGTGCCGAACACGTGCAGAAAGGCGAGATCACCGTCGGCTCCAAGCTGATCGTGCTCGGCGGCCCGGCGATGTTGATCGGCCTGGGTGGCGGTGCAGCGTCCTCGATGGCCACCGGCACCAGCTCGGCCGACCTCGACTTCGCTTCGGTGCAACGCGAAAACCCGGAAATGGAACGTCGCTGCCAGGAAGTCATCGACCGTTGCTGGCAACTGGGTGACAAGAACCCGATCAGCTTCATCCACGACGTAGGCGCTGGCGGTCTGTCCAACGCCTTCCCGGAACTGGTCAACGACGGCAACCGCGGTGGTCGCTTCGAACTGCGCAACATTCCAAACGACGAGCCGGGCATGGCCCCGCACGAAATCTGGAGTAACGAATCCCAGGAACGCTACGTTCTGGCGGTGGGTCCGGCGGATTTCGAACGCTTCCAGGCGATCTGCGAGCGTGAGCGTTGCCCGTTTGCGGTTGTCGGTGAAGCCACTGCCGAGCCGCAACTGACCGTCACCGACAGTCACTTCGGCAACAGCCCGGTGGACATGCCGCTGGAAGTGCTGCTGGGCAAAGCACCGCGCATGCACCGTTCGGCCGTTCGCGAAAACGAACTGGGCGACGATTTCGATCCGTCGACGCTGGACATCGCAAACTGCGTCGAACGCGTACTGCATCACCCGGCTGTCGCGAGCAAAAGCTTCCTGATCACCATCGGCGACCGCACCATCACTGGCCTCGTTGCCCGTGATCAGATGGTCGGCCCGTGGCAGGTGCCAGTGGCCGACGTTGCCGTCACCGCGACCAGCTTCGATGTCTACACCGGTGAAGCCATGGCCATGGGCGAGCGTACTCCGCTGGCGCTGCTTGACGCTCCGGCGTCGGGCCGCATGGCCATCGGCGAAACCCTCACCAACATCGCCGCGTCGCGCATCAACAGGATTTCCGACATCAAACTGTCGGCGAACTGGATGTCCGCTGCCGGCCACCCGGGTGAAGACGCGCGCCTGTACGACACCGTGAAAGCGGTCGGCATGGAGCTCTGCCCTGAGCTGGGCATCACCATTCCGGTGGGCAAGGACTCGATGTCCATGGCCACACGCTGGAACGAGGAAGGCGTCGACAAAACCGTGACGTCGCCGATGTCGCTGATCGTGACCGGTTTCGCACCCGTGGCTGACATCCGTCAGACCCTGACCCCGGAACTGCGCATGGACAAAGGCACCACTGACCTGATCCTCATCGATCTGGGCCGTGGGCAGAACCGCATGGGTGCTTCGATCCTGGCGCAGGTTCACGGCAAGCTCGGCTCGCAAGCGCCGGACGTCGATGATGCCGAAGACCTCAAAGCCTTCTTCGCGGTGATCCAGGGCCTCAACGCCGACGGTCATCTACTGGCTTACCACGACCGTTCCGATGGTGGTCTGCTGACCAGCACCGTGGAAATGGCTTTTGCCGGCCACTGCGGTCTGAGCCTGAACCTCGATGGTCTGGCGGAAACCTCCGCCGACATCGCGGCAATCCTGTTCAACGAAGAACTGGGTGCGGTCATCCAGGTTCGCCAGGACGCTACCCCGGACATCCTCGCGCAATTCAGCGCTGCCGGTCTGGGCGACTGCGTGTCGGTGATCGGTCAGCCGATGAACAACGGCCAGATCAACATCACCTTCAACGGTGACACTGTGTTCGAAGGTCAGCGTCGTCTGCTGCAACGTCAGTGGTCGGAGACCAGCTACCAGATCCAGCGTCTGCGTGATAACGCCGACTGCGCCGAGCAAGAGTTCGACGTTTTGCTGGAAGAAGACAACCCCGGCCTGAGCGTCAAGCTGAGCTACGACGTCAATCAGGATGTCGCCGCGCCCTACATCAAGAAAGGCATCCGCCCACAGGTGGCCGTGCTGCGCGAGCAGGGCGTCAACGGTCAGGTGGAGATGGCGGCTGCGTTCGATCGCGCCGGCTTCAACGCGATCGACGTGCACATGAGCGACATTCTGGCCGGCCGTATCGACCTGAACGAGTTCAAAGGTCTGGTGGCTTGCGGTGGTTTCTCCTACGGCGACGTACTCGGTGCCGGCGAAGGCTGGGCCAAGTCCGCACTGTTCAACAGCCGCGCTCGCGATGCGTTCCAGGGTTTCTTCGAGCGCACCGACAGCTTCACGCTCGGCGTGTGCAACGGTTGCCAGATGATGTCCAACCTGCATGAGCTGATCCCGGGCAGCGAGTTCTGGCCGCACTTCGTGCGTAACCGTTCCGAGCAGTTCGAGGCCCGCGTGGCGATGGTTCAGGTTCAGGAGTCGAACTCGATTTTCCTGCAGGGCATGGCCGGTTCGCGCATGCCGATCGCCATCGCTCACGGGGAAGGGCATGCCGAGTTCGCCAGCGAAGAAGCCTTGCTCGAAGCCGATCTGTCCGGTTGCGTGGCGATGCGTTTCGTCGATAACCACGGTAAGGTCACCGAAAGTTACCCGGCCAACCCGAACGGCTCGCCGCGCGGGATCACCGGGCTGACCAGCCGTGACGGTCGTGTGACGATCATGATGCCGCACCCGGAACGTGTGTTCCGCGCTGTGCAGAACTCGTGGCGTTCGGAAGACTGGAACGAAGACGCGCCATGGATGCGCATGTTCCGCAACGCTCGCGTGTGGGTGAACTAAGTACTGTGTACAAGCTGAGTTTTTTTGTTCCCGACAGTCACGTCGACGGGGTCAAGAGTGCCGTGTTCGCCGCCGGTGGCGGTCGGATCGGCGCTTACGATCACTGTGCGTGGCAAGTGCTGGGCCAAGGCCAGTTTCGTCCGCTGGAGGGCAGTCAGCCCTTTATCGGTGAAGCGGGGCAGGTCGAGCAGGCAGAGGAATGGAAGGTTGAGCTGGTGGTGGCGGACGAGTTGATTGTGGCCGTGGTGGCCGCGCTGAAACGTAGTCACCCGTACGAGACTCCGGCTTATGAAGTGGTGCGGTTGGAGGAGTTCTAGATTTCCTGTCGCTGAAATGAAAAACCCGCTGATGCAAATCAGCGGGTTTTTTTGTGACTGTGAGGGACCCATCGCCAGCAAGCCGGCTCCTACAGTTCGGCGTCAAGCATCACATTATCGGTCTGCGCTGGATTGCAGGAGCCGGCTTGCTGGCGATGGCTGCCCATCAGGCGTCAAACATCCAGAGTTACGGTCGAATCTCGATCATCGTGCCGTCCGGCACCAGATCCCACACTTCGCGCATGTCGATATTGCGCATGGCGATGCAGCCGTCGGTCCAGTCCAGGGTATGGAACAGGTCTTCGGGGTCTTCCTCTGTGTGGGGCGTGCCATGGATCATGATCATGCCGCCCGGCTCAACACCTTCACGGCGGGCTCGCGCGGCATCGCTGATGTTCGGATAGGAAATGTGCATCGACAGGTTGAATTTGTCGCTGGTCTTGCGCCAGTCCAGCCAATAAAACCCTTCCGGGGTGCGTTTGTCGCCTTCTATCAGCTTCGGGCCTTTCTTCGCACCTTTGCCCAGAGAGATGCGATAGGTCTTGAGCGCTTTGCCGTCGTTGATCAATTGCAATTGATGGGCGGATTTGAGAACCAGGACTTTCTCGATGACTTTGCCGTTGTAGGTTCCCACAGCGGACGCCTGCGACACTGCAACGAACGACAGGCAAAAAAAGGCAAGCAACCAGCGCATTAAAACGGTATCCCAAAAAGTGTCGCGATGTATGTAGGGGCTGCTGCCGGCTGCGATTTTCCGTCTCTGCGCAGATTGCGAATCAGGTCAGGGCGGATTGCACCAGCGGCGGGATCGACTCCGACCGCACGGGATAGAGCTCACTTTGCCGGTCAGCGAAGAAGCATTCTAGGGTACGGCCGACGGTGCGGAAAGCCAGCTCGGACCAAGGGATGTCGGCTTCCTCAAACAAGGCCACTTCCAGACTCTCAGGGCCGGCAGCAAAATCCAGGTCCACCAGTTCGGCGCGAAAAAAAACGTGCACCTGACTGATGTGCGGCACGTCGATCAGCGTGTAGATGTTCAAATTACGCACCCTTGCGCAGGCCTCTTCTGCCGTCTCGCGGATGGCTGCCTGTTCGATGGTTTCGCCGTTTTCCATGAAGCCGGCCGGCAGGGTCCAGTAGCCGAGTCGCGGTTCGATCGCACGGCGACACAGCAACACTTTGCTGCCCCACGTAGGCACGCAACCGGCAACGATGTTGGGGTTCTGGTAATGAATGGTATGACAGCTGTCGCAAACAAATCGCAGGCGTGAATCGCCTTCTGGAATGCGCTGGGTCACCGGTTTGCCGCACTGACTGCAAAATTTCATGCTTGGGTTCCTGAAGGCTGCGCCTATCTTGGCGTGTGGCGGTGTCAGTCGGCAAGTTGTCGTTTCGCGACACGCGGCTGTTCGGGGGTTGGGCGGCCGATGTGATTGGTGCATGATGCAAGGTAGCGAATAAATCGAGAAGACTCATGCTGGACGAGCTACTTCACCGTGTAAGCAATCACACGCCGCGAACGCTGGAAACCGATAAACGTTTCCCCGAGGCCGCCGTCCTGGTGCCGATCACCCGCAGCGATGAGCCGGAGCTGGTGCTGACCCTGCGCGCCAGCGGGCTCTCGACGCACGGCGGCGAAGTCGCCTTCCCCGGCGGTCGCCGTGACCCCGAAGACCCGGACCTGATTTTTACAGCCTTGCGCGAAGCCCAGGAAGAAATCGGTTTGCCACCAGGCCTGGTCGAAGTGATTGGCCCGCTGAGCCCGCTGATTTCCCTGCACGGCATCAAAGTGACGCCCTATGTCGGGGTGATCCCTGATTTCGTCGAGTATCAACCCAATGATGCCGAGATCGCCGCCGTGTTCAGCGTGCCGCTGGAGTTCTTCCGCAAGGACCCGCGCGAACATACGCACCGCATCGATTACCAGGGCCGCAGCTGGTACGTGCCCAGCTACCGTTATGGCGAATTCAAGATCTGGGGTTTGACGGCGATCATGATCGTCGAGTTGATCAACCTGCTGTATGACGCGAAAATCAGCCTGCACCAACCGCCCAAGAGTTTCATCAAGACCTGAAGCCATCGTTCGTATGGCGTGAATTAGCGTGTGAGCCTGCCTGGCCCTGAGGACAATAAAATGAAATATCGCCTGGGCGACGCCCGCGTCGAAACCCACCCACAGAGCTGGGTCGCGCCTAACGCCGTGCTGGTGGGCAAGGTCAAGCTGGAAGAAGGTGCCAATGTCTGGTTCAACGCCGTGCTGCGTGGCGACAATGAGCTGATCCTGATCGGCAAGAACAGCAACGTGCAGGACGGCACGGTGATGCACACCGACATGGGCTACCCGTTGACTCTCGGCACCGGCGTGACCATCGGTCACAACGCCATGCTTCACGGCTGTACGGTGGGCGACTACAGCCTGATCGGGATCAACGCGGTGATCCTCAACGGTGCCAAAATCGGCAAGCACTGCATCATCGGCGCCAACTCGCTGATCGGCGAGGGCAAGGAGATTCCCGACGGTTCGCTGGTCATGGGGTCGCCCGGCAAAGTGGTGCGCGAATTGACCGAGCAGCAAAAAAGCATGCTCGAAGCGAGCGCCGCGCATTACGTGCATAACTCGCAGCGTTATGCCCGCGATCTGGCCGAGCAGGAGCAATGACCACAGCGGAGCGCCCGGTCCGCTCGCCTTGCGTGAATATCTGTGCGCTGGACGAGGCGGACGTCTGCACCGGGTGTCAGCGCACCGTTGAGGAAATTACCCGCTGGAGCCGGATGAGTAACGACGAGCGCCGAACGGTGCTGGAGTTGTGCCATGAACGGGCGAAGGTGAGTGGGTTGCTTTGGAT
>JALYPE010000296.1 GCA_030856525.1 Pseudomonadota bacterium
ACACCGTTTCTCAGAATTCACACAGGAACGCGTGGCAGCATCTGGTGGTTTGAGTAGTAGAACTGAGTAGTAGAATTGAAAAACACCTAGACACAAAAAAGCCCCGTAAATCAAAGACTTACGAGGCTTTTATTTGTATGGCGGAGAGATAGGGATTCGAACCCTAGGTACCGGTGAAGGTACAACGGATTTCGAATCCGTCCCATTCGGCCACTCTGGCATCTCTCCAACGGCGCGCATCATAACAACACTTTTGCCGGAAGCGAACCCCCTAAGCGAAATTTTTCCGTGCTATCAGATGCTTGCGTCGATTAAAGCGGTACGCCCAGACGATTGGCGACTTCTTCGTAAGCTTCGATAACGTCACCGAGGCCCTGACGGAAGCGGTCCTTGTCCATTTTCTTGCCGGTGGCCTTGTCCCACAGACGGCAGCCGTCCGGGCTGAACTCGTCACCCAGGACGATGGAACCGTCGGAGAGCACGCCGAATTCGAGTTTGAAGTCGACCAGCAGCAGGCCGGCGTCGTCGAACAGTTTGCTCAGGACTTCGTTGACCTTGAGCGACAGTTCTTTCATGCGAACCAGTTGCTCGGCAGTGCCCCAACCGAACGCCACAACGTGGGATTCGTTGATGAACGGGTCGCCCTTGGCGTCGTCCTTCAGGAACAGCTCGAAGGTGTAAGGGTTGAGCTTCATGCCCTCTTCGACACCCAGGCGCTTGACCAGGCTGCCGGCCGCGTAGTTACGCACGACGCACTCGACCGGAATCATGTCGAGTTTCTTCACCAGGCATTCGTTGTCGCCCAGCAGTTTGTCGAATTGGGTCGGCACGCCGGCGGCTTCGAGTTTCTGCATGATGAAGGCGTTGAATTTGTTGTTGACCATGCCTTTGCGATCGAGTTGCTCGATGCGCTTGCCGTCGAACGCCGAGGTGTCGTTGCGGAACAGCAGGATCAAGCGGTCAGCGTCATCGGTCTTGAAAACCGATTTGGCTTTGCCGCGGTAGAGTTCTTCACGTTTTTCCATGATGGGCTCCGCTTGCTAGGTAGGTGGGCTAGGCGATGTGGCGCCAGTCGAGCCCTGAATCTTGATCGGCCAGTTGCAGCCAGTCCGGGTCGCACCCGAGGGTGTCGACAAAACATTGCCGGGCCAGCTGCGGCAGGTTGTTCTTGCTGCTTAGATGGGCCAGGACCAGGTGTTGCAGGCCTTGCCAGCCCAACTCGGCCACCAGGAATGCCGCCTGATGGTTGTTCAGATGTCCGTGTTCGCCGCCCACCCGCTGCTTCAGAAAGTACGGGTAGTGACCGCGAGCCAGCATGTCACGGCAATGGTTGGACTCGATCATCAACGCATCGAGGTCACGATAGCCGTTCAACACTTTGTCGCAATAAGAGCCGAGATCGGTCAGCAGGCCGAAACGCCGCTCACCGTCACTGAACACGTATTGCGTCGGCTCCTGTGCATCATGGGCCACGGCAATGACGCCGATGTCCAGGCTGCCGATCTGAAGTTGCTCGCCGCCTGCGAGCAGGCCGGCCGGTTCAATCGGTTTGCGCATCCCGCGCAGGGTGCCACGGCTGAGGTAGACAGGCAGATTGTAGCGCCGAGACAGTAAACCCACGCCATGCACGTGATCGGCATGTTCGTGGGTCACGAGTATCGCGCTCAGCTGTGCAGGGTGAACACCCAGGCGCAGCAAGCGTTTTTCGGTTTCCCGCAGGGAGAAACCACAATCCACCAGTACGTACGTATCAGCACTGGCTATCAGCGTGCCGTTCCCTTGGCTACCGCTGCCGAGAACGGCAAAACGCATGTGATCAGCCCAGGTTATCCTGAATCACGCTCAACACTTTGCGCGCTACGTCAGCCGGCGCCACGGTGTTGATGTTTTTCTCGACGGTGACCTGAACGTTTTCACCCACCTTGCTCAGGCGAACCTGGTAACGCTCGGCGCGGGCTTCAACTTCTTCCTTGTCCGGCGCACTGCCAAACAGGCCGCTGAAGAAGCCCGGTTTGTCGTCGGCTTTCTCGGCTTTTTCGGCAAGGTTGATGTAGTAGAGGCCCAGGCTGCGGTTGATGTCTTCAACGCGCCATTCACCCTGTTCCAGAGCACGGCCCACACTCGACCACGCGCGATCCAGATCAGGACCGACGTTCAGCACCGGGTTGCCGCTGCCGTCTTCGCTCAGGCTGACGCGACTTGGCGTATCGAAATCACGCGAAGCGAGCATCGACACTGAACCGCCCTGCTCCGAAACACGGCTCATGCTCGCGAGCATGTCATCGACCAGTGCCGCGTCGAGGCCCGTGTTGACCGAGCGGTTGGTAAAGGCCACATCGGCAGTGCTGCCTGCGGGACGTTCAGCGGTCACCACATAGATTTCACTGGTGTTGCGCTGGACGCCCGGCTCGATGCGAACGCGAGCACGCACCTCGCTGTCAGTACTGACACCGGCTGCGCTCAGACGCTTGGCCATGGCGGCCGACAACTCGTCGGAGTGCTGCCAGGTGGTAGTGAACTCACCGGTCTGCGGGCGCTGCTCGTCCAGACGGAAACCGTTGTCCTGGAAGAACTGCACGGCCACTGGCCAGGTTTCGGCCGGAGGGTTTTGCGCGACGATCCAGCGAGTGTCACCGCTCTTCTGCAGCGAGTAGGCGCTGGCGTCGGCGCCTGCGGTCAACGGCAGTGGACGCGGCACGATGTACTCGCCCTTGACGCTGTCATCGGCAACGTTGCGCGGGATCGGCAGCAAAGGATCCAGACGTTTGGCAGTGCTCACGTCCGTCGGCAATTGCATGGGTGCAGTCTGTTGCGCTTCCAGGTAGTCGCTACCACGGTCACGGAAATAACCTTCCGGGCCCCAGACCCATCCGCAGCCACTGGTGCTGGAGATAATCAAGGCAAGTGCGGAAAGTCCGGCCAATCGCTTCATGCGTCGTATTTCCTCAATTAAACCAGGACGCTGCACTGGCGCAGGGCCGTGCGAAGCGTTTCATGACAAGGTGCGCTCAGCCAGGTCAGCGGCAGGCGAATGCCTTCGTGCATCAGGCCCATTTCGACCAAAGCCCACTTCACCGGAATCGGGTTGGCTTCGATGAACAGGTCTTTGTGCAGCGGCATCAGTTTTTCGTTGATGGCCCGTGCGGTCTCGGCGTCGCCCTTGAGCGCCGCCTCGCACAGGTCGGCCATTTCGCGTGGAGCGACGTTGGCGGTGACGGAAATGTTGCCCTTGCCGCCGAGCAGGATCAGTTCGACAGCGGTCGGATCATCGCCGGACAGCACGATGAAGTCCTTGCTCACGCCGTCAATGATTGCCTTGGCACGCTTCAGGTCGCCGGTGGCTTCCTTGATGCCGATGATGTTCGGCACGGTGGACAGGCGAATCACGGTCTCGGCCTGCATGTCGCAGGAGGTGCGGCCGGGAACGTTGTAGAGAATCTGAGGAATGTCGACCGCTTCGGCAATGTGCTTGAAGTGCAGGTACAGACCTTCCTGAGTCGGCTTGTTGTAATAAGGAACAACCAGCAGGCAAGCGTCAGCTCCGGCTTCCTTGGCGTTGCGGGTCAGCTCGACGGCTTCGCGAGTCGAGTTGGCGCCGGTGCCGGCGATGACCGGAATGCGCCCGTTGACCTGTTTGACCACCGCACGGATGACTTCGATGTGCTCTTGCACATCAAGGGTTGCCGACTCGCCGGTAGTACCGACCGCGACGATGGCATGGGTGCCGTTTTCAAGGTGGAAGTCCACGAGTTTGCTGAGGCTGTCCCAGTCAAGACGCCCGTGTGCATCCATGGGTGTGACCAGTGCCACCATACTGCCCGCAATCATGAAACCGCTCCTGCCGGAAAAAGAGAGCGGTAATGGTACTGGCGCCAAGATGCTTGCACAAGCAAAGTACTGCGCCGCCGCCATTCCCCTCGGCGTCGCTTTTCGCTACCCTTCAGACTTTGATCGGTACTGATCAGCTTGTTCGTCGGGTTACAGCCTTCCTTTTTGGCCTTCCAGGCCCCGTGCCAGCGTCGTATCAGCGCGCTCCTGCCATCAATGGAGCAAGTCACGATGCACACCGGGGTTTCTGACCGGGCCTGCGCAGGCGTTCCCCGCAATCGATGCTCCTCACCTACCGACCGCTCATCGCTTTAGGAATGCTGCATGTCCACCCCCACAGTCCGCGAACAATTCCTTGTCATCAGTGCCCTCGGCGCCAACCCCATGGAGCTGACTAACGTCCTGTGCCGCGCCAGCCATGAAAACCGCTGCGCCGTTGTCACTTCCCGCCTGACCCGTCATGGCGAATGCAGTGCGTTGGTCCTCGAGATTTCCGGCAGCTGGGACGCACTGGCGCGCCTTGAAGGCAGCCTGTCGACCCTGGCCAAGAAACACGCCTTCACGGTCAACGTGGTGCGCAGCGCCGCCCTGGAGAATCGTCCTCAGGCGTTGCCTTATGTCGCCTACGTCAGCTCTGCCTACCGCTCGGACATCATCAACGAGCTGTGCCAGTTCTTCATGGACCACAACGTCGAGCTGGAAAACCTGACCTGCGATACTTATCAGGCTCCACAAACCGGCGGCACCATGCTCAATGCCACGTTTACAGTGACGTTGCCGGCGGGCGTACAGATCAGCTGGCTGCGCGATCAGTTCCTGGATTTCGCCGATGCCCTGAACCTCGACGCGCTGATCGAACCCTGGCGCCCGCAAACCCCTTCCTGAGGCACCGCCCATGAGCGTGACACTCGACCAACCGGTGGCCGACTTCCAGGCTCAGGCCACCAGTGGCCAGCAGATCCGCTTGGCGGACCTGCAGGGACGCAACCTGGTGCTGTAT
>JALYPE010000299.1 GCA_030856525.1 Pseudomonadota bacterium
CTATTGGATATTGCGAATATCAGGTTGGGCCTGATGTTTACTAGGGGAATCCCTTACATAGGGGAACCACAGGCGAAAAGCGAGGTCGCGCCCGGGAATTTGCTGCGGTGAATACTGGGGGTCAGTAAAGCATGATGCTAATGTGACATCAATGCCGGCGGTCGGCGTTATCGATGGGTCAAGGTCCTGCAACTACAGCCGATAACCCTCTTTAATGAATTCATCAGAACAAGCCCAGGAGTCATTGATGGCCGGCATTCTCGACACGGTAGACCAACGCACACAACTGGTGGGTGAGAATCGCCTGGAAATTCTCATGTTTCGCCTGGCCGGGCGGCAACTGTTTGCGATCAACGTGTTCAAGGTTCAGGAAGTCTTGCAACTGCCCAAGCTGACCTTGATGCCCCAACGGCATCCGTTCGTCTGCGGAGTGGTCAACCTGCGCGGTCAGACGTTGCCGGTAATCGATTTGTCTCAAGCGATCGGCATGCGCCCACTGGTGCCGAGCGCGACCAGTACGATCATCGTCACCGAGTACAACCGCTCCGTGCAGGCCTTCCTGGTCGGTGGTGTCGACCGCATCGTCAACATGAACTGGGAAGCCATCCTGCCGCCGCCCACCAGCGCCGGTCGTCAGCATTACCTGACCGCCATCAGCAAGGTCGACGATCAACTGGTGGAAATCATCGACGTCGAAAAAGTCCTTGCTGAAATCGTCCCGTACAACGCCAAAGTGTCCCGCGAAAAACTCGACGATCCGATCCTTGAACGCGCCCGTGGCCGCGAGGTGTTACTGGTCGACGACTCCAAAGTGGCGCTCTCGCAGTTGCGAGACACCCTTGGCCAGCTGGGTGTGAAAATGCACGTGGCCAGCGACGGTTTGAAAGCGTTGAACATGCTCAAGGCCTGGGCCGACAGCGGCGTCAACATGACCGACAAGCTGTTAATGGTGTTCACCGACGCAGAAATGCCGGAAATGGACGGTTATCGCCTGACCACCGAAATTCGCAACGATCCACGTCTGCGCGGGCTGTATGTGGTGTTGCACACCTCACTGTCCGGCAGCTTCAACGACTCGATGGTGAAGAAAGTCGGCTGCGATAATTTCCTCTCGAAATTTCAGCCGGACAAACTCGTCGATGTGGTGCGTCAGCGCCTGATGCTCGATGAAGTGCCTGCCTGACATCACAGAAAACGGCTGACGTGATGTCAGCCTTTGATTCAACGATCAGGCTCGTATAGGGTGGCGGTTTTACTCACCAGGAAGCTGGCCATGCGTCTGAGCGCGCTTTATCGTTATCCCTTGAAATCCTGCAAGGCCGAGCCCCTGCAACAGATCAGCCTGGACAAACTCGGGCTGGATGGGGATAGACGCTGGATGCTGGTGGACGAGGCCAGTGGACGTTTTCTGAGCCAGCGCGTGGTCGGCCAGATGAGTCAATTGTCGGCGGTGTGGAATACAGAGGGTGGCCTCACGCTCAGTGCGCCGGGTCGCTCGGCCATTGATATCGCGCTGCCGAGCGCTGATGCCGAACTGCGCGGGGTGACGATTTTTCGCGACAGCCTGCGCGTGCCGGATGCCGGTGATGCCGCCGGCGCCTGGGTCAGCGAGTTCATCGGCAAGCCGACCCGTCTGGTACAGATCCCCCTCGAGCGTGCGCGCATGACCCAGGCCGGTTATGGCAACGACGATGATCAGGTGGCGTTCGCTGATGGCTTTCCGCTGTTGCTGATCGGCCAGGGTTCGCTGGAAGATTTGTCGCAGAAAGTCGGGCGCCCGCTGGAAATGCTGCGATTTCGACCGAATCTGGTAATTGAGGGCATCGAGGCATTTGCCGAAGATGGCTGGAAGCGCATCCGTATCGGCGATGTCGAGTTTCGCGTGGTCAAGCCGTGTTCACGCTGCATTCTGACCACCGTGGACCCGCAAACCGGGGAGCGCAGTGCTGATCGTGAGCCGCTGTTGACCTTGCAGAAGTACCGTGCGCAGGAAGACGGCGCGATGTTTGGCCAGAATCTGGTCAACGATGGCTTCGGCCGACTCGAAGTGGGCATGCCGGTGACGATCCTGGAATAAGCCAGCCCGAATGAAAAATGCCCGTGTCGCTGGACACGGGCATTTTTTTGCACGATGAAACCTGTGGATCAGCCGCGGTATTCGCACAGGTAAGCGGTGTCGACGGCCACTTTCAGCTGGAATTTGCTGTTGGCGGGCACGTTGAACTGGCTACCGGCCTCGAAGGTTTCCCAGTCGGTGCTGTCAGGCAGTTTGACGATGAGTGCGCCGGTGACCACGTGCATGATTTCACGCTGGCTGGTGCCGAATTCGTATTCGCCCGGTGCCATGACGCCGATGGTCGCCGGACCTTCAGCGGTGCCAAAGGCGATCGACTTGACGGTGCCGTCGAAGTACTCGTTGACTTTAAACATGGGCGGTTCCTCGAAAAGGGCTGAAAAGGGCCGGCCAGTATGCACAAGGCCCCTGGCGCCGTCACCTGTCTAAAGCGGCAGCACCAGCGGCAACAGACGTGCCGTATTGCGCGCATCTTCCAGCGCCCGATGTTGCTGCCCGTTGAACTGCATGCCCGCCAGTTGCAGTGCCCCGTTGAGGCCAAGCGGGCGCTCCAGACGTCGCGCCTTGGCAAAGCGCTGTTTGAGGTTCATGTGCGGCACACCGCTCAAGACGCTGACAAGTTGCAGTCGCTGCCACTCCTGCAACAGTTGCTGGCGATCGTAATCGCCCCAACTGGCCCAGCCCTCAAGACGTGAATGATGCTGGCCGAGCCAGCGTTCGAAAGCCGTCCACACATGAGTCAGCGGTTCGGCGGTGTCGATATTGGTTTGGGTGATGCGGGTCAATTCCCGACAAAACGAGGTCAGCAAGGGCCGGCGCAAGGGCCGCACGAAACGCTGGAAATGATCCAGTTCGCGGCCTTGGCGGTCCACGAGCGTGGCACCGATTTCGATGATCTCCATTTCCGTAACTGGCCAGCCACCCTCATCGGTAGTGGCTTCCAGATCAATGACCAGCCAGTGAGGCATTGCAGGGTTCCTGATTTCCGCGTCCTGATAGGCCTTGAGCGTAGCCAAACGCGGCGGATCCGCCTAGCGGCTTATTCAACCTCCAACAAAATCTGACGATTTTTGACCTGATCGCCGACCTGCACCTGCAAGCGCTTGAGCACACCGTCGATGCCCGACTTCAGCGGATGCTCCATCTTCATGGCCTCTAGCACCACCAACAGTTGGCCTTTGCTGACCGTTGTGCCTTCAGCGACCAGTACATCAACGATGGCCCCGTCCATAGGCGCCTTGAGGGTGCCGGAAGTAACGCGCGTGCCGCCGCCGATCAAGGTCTGGGTCCGATCCAGCAGGTGTAGGCCGCCCGGGCGCGTCCATAGCCAGAGCTGCCCAGCCTCAAGTCGAAAGGCGTAACGCTGGCGAATGCCATCAATCTCCAGCGTGGCCCAGCGACCGTCGCACGCTAAGACGTTCAAGTGAAAAACCTGCTCGGCCACTTCAATTTGATACGGTTCACCGCGCATTGCCTGCAATAGCACCGGCCATTCCTGTTCCTCCAGGCCGATGCGATAGTTCAGCGGCACGCTGGCGTTGTTCCTCCAGCCGGCCAAAGCGACGGGATGCGCGAGCGTTGCCGCTTGATAAAACAAGGCCGCCGCGATCGCCAGCTCCTTAGGATCGGGCACGTGCGGTTGCAGAGAGGGATGGTCGCTGAACCACGCTGGAATGAATCCGGTACTGAACTCGCCGTCGATGAATAGCGGATGATCGAGCAGGCCGGCCAGCAAGCGCTGATTGCTCTGCACACCGAGCAGCACGCTGTCTTGCACTGCCCGCAGCAATTTGCGTCGGGCTTCTTCGCGGGTTGCTCCGTGCGCGATGATCTTGCCCAGCATGGGGTCGTAGAACGGGCTGACCGACTGGCCTTCGATCAGTCCATGATCGATCCGCACACCCTCTTGCAGTGCGGGTTGCCACGCAGCAATCCGGCCGGTTTGCGGGAGGAAATCCCGAGCCGGATCTTCGGCATACAGACGCACTTCCATGGCGTGGCCATTGAGTTGCACCTGGTCCTGACTCAGCGGCAGTGGCAAGCCTTCGGCAACCAGCAGTTGCCAGGCCACCAGATCGAGGCCGGTGATCAACTCCGTCACCGGGTGTTCCACCTGCAGGCGGGTGTTCATTTCCAGAAAGTAGAATTGCCCGCGCGCATCCAGCAGAAATTCCACCGTCCCTGCGCCGACATAATTCACCGCCCGCCCGGCTTTGAGCGCCGCCTCACCCATGGCCTGGCGCAAGTCGGCGGTCATGATCGGGCAGGGCGCTTCTTCGATGACTTTCTGATGCCGGCGCTGAATCGAACAGTCGCGCTCGCCAAGGTAGATCAGATGGCCGTGGTGATCGCCGAACAGCTGCACTTCCACGTGGCGCGGATCGATCAAGGCTTGTTCGAGAATCAATTCATCGTTGCCAAAACCGTGCAGCGCTTCTGAACGCGCGGTACGCACCTGTTCGAGCAGGTCCTCGGCACGCTGCACCAGACGCATGCCGCGTCCGCCGCCGCCGGCGCTGGCCTTGATCATCAGCGGGTAGCCGATGCGCTCGGCTTCGCGGCTCAGGGTCGCATCGTTCTGCTCGGCACCCTGATACCCTTTGATGCACGGTACGCCGGCCTCAAGCATGGCCAGTTTCGACAAGCGTTTGCTGCCCATCAGCTCGATGGCCTCAGGGCTCGGGCCGATGAAAGTAATGCCGGCGCGTTGGCAGGCGAGGGCGAATTCAGCGTTTTCCGAGAGGAAACCGTAACCGGGATGGATGGCGTCAGCCCCGGTGCGCCGGGCGGCGTCGAGGATGGCTGGAATGTTCAGGTACGAATGCTGCACGGCAGCCGGGCCGATGTTGACGGCTTCGTCGGCGAGCTGCACGTGCAGGGACGCGGCGTCGGCATCGCTGAAAACGGCGACGGTGCGGTAGCCCAAAGCCTGGGCAGTGCGCTGGATGCGGCAGGCGATTTCACCGCGGTTGGCGATCAGGATTTTTCTGAGTCGGGCCATTGGTTTTCTCTCAGTTGTGCGGTGAATGCGATGGCCTCTTCGCGAGCAAGCCCGCTCCCACATTTGCAATGCATTTCGATG
>JALYPE010000312.1 GCA_030856525.1 Pseudomonadota bacterium
GCAAGCCAGCTCCTACAGGGGGTCACTCATTGTCAGATTACTGCGCAGCTTTGATAGCCGACGCCAGTTGACCGCTGGCCTTGGCCGGGTCTGCATCTTTATCGTTCATGAAGTTGGTGACCACGTCGAAGATAGCGCCTTGCACAGCCAGGGAAGTGGCCATGTTGTGCGCCATGCTCGGTTGCAGGCCGCCGGTTTTCTCGTCTGCCAGGAAGTCCTTGGCAGCGGTTTGTGCGCAGGAATCGAAGCCAAGTGCGCTCATGTCGTTAAGCATGTCGGTGCGCACCGGGATCGAGCCTTTGTTGATGCTGAAGACTTTCTGGAAGTCTTTGCCCAGAGCGACCTTGGCCAGGTCCTGCTGAGCGGCGATGTCGCCTTTGCGATCAGCCTTGAGCTTGAACACGGCCAACGAATCGATGTTGTAGGTGAAGGCTTTTTCGGTGCCCGGGAATGGCACGCACTGATAGTCCTTGCCGGCCACTTTACCGGCAGCAGTCCACTCGCTTTTCGCCCAGTCGCCCATCATCTGCATACCGGCCTTGCCGTTGATGACATCGGCAGCGGCGATGTTCCAGTCACGTCCGGCGCGGTTCTGGTCCATGTAACCGGTGAGTTTTTTCAGCTCGGTGAACGCCTTGGTCATCTCCGGCCCGGAGAGGGTTTTCTGATCGAGGTCGACCAGGGCTTTCTTGTAACCGTCGGCGCCCATGACCGAGAGCACCACGTCCTCAAACACGGTGCTGTCCTGCCACGGCTGGCCACCGTGGGCCAGCGCGATGAAACCTGCAGCCTTCAGCTTGTCGCCGGCGGCATAAAATTCTTCGAGGGTGGTCGGGGCCTTTTCGATACCGGCTTTCTTGAACACCTCCGGGTTGATCCACAGCCAGTTGACGCGGTGAATGTTCACCGGAACAGCGACGTAATCGCCTTCGTACTTGACGGTGTCGGAGACTTTCTTGATCAGCAGGTTATCCCAGCCTTCAGCCTTGGCGACGTCGGTGAGGGTGTCGGTGCTGAGCAGGCCGGTGCTGCCCCATTCCTGGATGTCGGGGCCTTTGATCTGGGCAACGCCCGGCGGGTTACCGGCCACTGCGCGGCTTTTCAATACGGTCATGGCCGTGGAGCCACCACCGCCGGCCACTGCGCCGTCCTTCCAGGTGAAGCCATCTTTTTCGACCTGGGCCTTGAGCACATCGACCGCTGCTTTTTCACCACCCGACGTCCACCAGTGAACGACTTCCACGGATCCTTTGGATTCGGCGGCAAGCACACTGAGAGGAAGCGCAGACAGGGAGGCGAGAGAAATGACAGTAGCGAGGCGAGAAATCGCGTTCATCTGGAAGTACCTTTCTTGTTGTTATGCATGCAAGTCTGGTGCTTGCGCTGCACGGATTCTAAACAGGAGTCATCCCCTCGCAGGTAACGAAGGGACGCGTGAATGTCACAGCATGGTTACATAGAATCGCTCTGGGACAACGCTGCCAAGGCACTGGCCATGCTCGGCGCCAATGGCAGACGCGGGATCAACAGCGCTTGCCAGGCGTGATACAGGTCAGGCTTGCCCGGCCAGATATCAGCACTTGGTCGGTTGAGCGGATCGAGTTCGTGGTGCCAGCTGCCATCGCAGCGGTCGATGAAATATCGCTCGCAGAAATCCCAGAACAGGCGATACCAGGATTCGTATTGCGCATCGCCAGTGCGCTTTAACAAGGCGCTGGCTGCGGCGCTGGCTTCGCAATGGGTCCAGTGCAGGCGATGACGAACCACAGCGCGATTGTCCCAGTCGAGCGTGTAGACAATTCCCGGCGCGCCGTCGATGTTCCAGCCGTGCCGGCAGTTGTGGTCGAACAGTTTTTGCGCGTCGGTGGCCAGCCAGCCGGGCGTCAGCATGCCGGCCTGCACCCGCGCCGCTTCGAGGTGCAGCAACAGCCGCGCCCATTCGAAACCATGGCCCGGCGTGGTGCCGTAGGGACGGAAACCATCGGCCGGGTTGTCGCGGTTGTAGTCCGGCAACGGGTTCCAGTCGCGGTCGAAATGTTCGACCACCAGGTAATCATTGGCGGCGGCGTGGCCATGGATGACACGCTCGACGATGCGCTGCGCGCGGCTGAGCCAGTGGCTGTCATCGGTGACATCGGCCAAAGCGAGAAAGGCTTCGGTGGCGTGCATGTTGCTGTTGGCGCCGCGGTAGCTTTCTTCTTCACTCCAGTCACGGTTGAAGGATTCGCGCATCGCGCCCTCCTCTTCACTCCAGAACCAGGTGTCGATGATGTCGATGGCGTCATCCAGCAACGCTCGGGCACCGGGGCGTTGCGCGACCACAGCGGTACTCGCGGCGAGTGCGACGAAGGCGTGCAGGTAGGCATTCTTGCCGGTGTTGCCGTCGCGGTGCTCGGCGGCGGCGAACCAGCCGCCGTGCACGGCGTCGCGCAACGGCCCGCGCAAGGCCTGGATGCCGTGATCGACCAGCTCGGCAAAACCCGGCAAGCCCTGAATGTGGGCCATGGCAAAGCTGTGCGTCATGCGCGCGGTATTCATGGTCTCAGCGAGGGCGTTGGCCGGGAGACGGCCCTTTTCATCGAGATTGCCGAAGCCTTCCGCAAGCTTCGATGCCTTGGCGAAGTCCAGCAGGCGCAAGCCTTCGGCAGCGAGCCATTGCTGATGGGCGGGCGCGTTCAGCCAACTGCTGAAGTCCGGAGTGAAGGAGTCCATGAGGTGCCTTTTTTGTTGTTATGACTGAGGGGCAGTCTAAACAACGGGCACTGGCGGGCATGTAACGAAGGGGGCAGGTTTTGTCACCGGACTGTGACATCTACACAACTATCGCGGCGAGTGATTCCTGTGGCGAGGGGATTTATCCCCGCTGGGTGGCGAAGCCGCCCCAAAAAATGCATCTGTGGTGTATCAGGTGTACCTGGGGGGGGGG
>JALYPE010000313.1 GCA_030856525.1 Pseudomonadota bacterium
GGCTGGTACTTCGCACACCCGCAGGCGCAATATTTCGCCGTCGGCAAGATCGACAAGGACCAGGTGCAGAGTTACACCTCACGCAAAAGCCAGGAGCTGAGCGTCACCGAGCGCTGGCTGGCGCCGAACCTGGGTTACGACAACTAAGCCTTTATTCGCGGGCCTGGCTGCGGTTGTCTATGCTTGCTTCTCACCACTCAGTGACGAGGGATGTATGGACGATCCGGCCAACCACAAACCGCCTACCCTGTGGCAGATGGTGCACAGCGTCCTGGCGGCGGCGCTCGGGGTGCAGAGCGGGAAAAATCGCGAGCGCGATTTCACTCACGGCAAGCCGATTCATTTTGTCATGCTGGGGGTGCTGTTCACGGCCATATTTGCGCTGACACTGTTCGGCGTCGTGAAGCTGATTCTGCATCTGGCCGGTATTTAGCCCAGCCCGGCGGCGACCTCATGGCCGTCGCCCGGACGCTGTCGTTTATTGATGGCTGACCCAGAACACCGCCGTGCCCACCACCAGAATGATCAGAAACAATATGGCCCAGGCATCGACCGTACTGTCAGGCTTTGTAGCTTTGGTAGGGTTGCTCATTGCATCGCCTCTTGTCGGTTTTATCGGTGATTGCATAAAGACTCGACCACAGTAAAGACGAGGATTGCCCGCATCACAAATGTGGGTTAATAGACAATGAACCTCGTTAGTTCTTTTAGTTCTTTACATATATTCAAACATCACTTTTGCGCATAACTCCAAACTGGTATCTTGCCCCGGCTCCGTAGGGAGTGCGCGGCCGTGCGCGCAGAATTGCCGAGGCAGTATCGGAAACTTCAGCAAGCGAAAAACGCCACTGGATCCGACCGGCCCAAGCCTGAGAACAGGACTTATATGTACGTATACGACGAGTACGATCAGCGGATCATCGAGGACCGCGTCAAGCAGTTCCGTGATCAGACCCGACGCTATCTGGCAGGCGAGCTGAGCGAAGAAGAATTCCGCCCTCTGCGCTTGCAAAACGGGCTTTATATCCAGCGTTTCGCGCCGATGTTGCGCGTGGCAGTGCCTTACGGCCAACTGACTTCGCGCCAGACGCGAATGATGGCCAAGGTTGCCCGCGACTACGACAAGGGCTATGCCCACATCAGTACCCGGCAGAACGTGCAGTTCAACTGGCCGGCACTGGAAGACATTCCGGACATCCTCGCTGAGCTGGCGACTGTGCAGATGCACGCGATCCAGACCAGCGGCAACTGCCTGCGCAACGTCACCACCGACCAGTTCGCCGGTGTCGCCGCCGACGAACTGATCGACCCGCGCCCCTGGTGCGAGATCGTCCGCCAGTGGACCACGTTCCACCCGGAATTTGCCTACTTGCCGCGCAAGTTCAAGATTGCCATCAACGGTTCGACCTCCGACCGTGCCGCCATTGAAGTCCATGACATCGGCCTTGAGCCGGTGCACAACGCCGCCGGCGAACTGGGTTTCCGTGTGCTGGTGGGCGGCGGCCTGGGCCGTACGCCGGTGGTGGGTGCATTCATCAATGAATTCCTGCCGTGGCAAGACCTGTTGAGCTACCTCGACGCCATCCTGCGTGTTTACAACCGCTATGGCCGTCGCGACAACAAGTACAAGGCGCGGATCAAGATTCTGGTCAAAGCCCTTACCCCTGAAGTGTTCGCACAAAAAGTCGACGCGGAAATGGAACACCTGCGCGGTGGCCAAACCACCTTGACCGAAGCCGAAGTCCAGCGCGTTGCCAAGCACTTCGTCGACCCGGACTACAAGGCGCTGGACAATCAGGCTGCACAGCTCGCCGAGCTCGACCAGCAACACCCGGGCTTTGCACGGTGGCGGAGCCGCAACACCCTGGCGCACAAGAAGCCGGGTTATGTTGCCGTTACCCTGTCGCTGAAGCCGACCGGCGTTGCCCCCGGCGACATCACCGACAAGCAACTCGACGCCGTGGCCGACCTGGCGGACCGGTACTCCTTCGGCCAACTGCGCACGTCCCACGAGCAGAACATCATCCTGGCCGACGTCGAGCAGAGCCAGTTGTTCGCCATGTGGGGCGAGTTGCGCGAGCAAGGTTTTGCCACGCCGAACATTGGCTTGCTGACCGACATCATCTGCTGCCCCGGCGGCGATTTCTGCTCGCTGGCCAACGCCAAATCGATCCCGATCGCCGAATCCATCCAGCGCCGTTTCGACAATCTGGACTACCTGTTCGACATCGGCGAACTGGACCTGAACATCTCCGGTTGCATGAACGCCTGCGGTCATCACCACGTCGGCCACATCGGCATTCTCGGTGTCGACAAAAAAGGCGAAGAGTTCTACCAGGTTTCCCTCGGCGGCAGTGCCAGCCGTGATGCCAGCCTGGGCAAGATCCTCGGCCCGTCCTTCGCCCAGGAAGCCATGCCTGACGTGATCGAGAAGCTGATCAACGTGTACGTCGAACAACGTACCGAAGACGAGCGCTTCATCGACACCTACCAGCGTATTGGCATCGACCTCTTCAAGGAGCGCGTCTATGCAGCGAATCATTAAGAACAACGAAGTCGTCGACGAAACCTGGCACCTGCTGCCGAAAGATTTCAACATCGACGAGATCACCAACTGCGACGATTACATCGTTCCGCTGCAGCTGTGGCGCGAACACAGCCGCATGCTCAAGGCCCGCGATGGCGGCCTGGGTGTGTGGCTGGACGCTGACGAAGAAGCGGAAGAAATCGGTGACGAGGTCAATGAATTCAAGGTCATCGCCTTGAATTTCCCGGCGTTCACCGACGGCCGCAACTACTCCAATGCTCGATTGCTGCGCGACCGTTACGGTTTCGAGGGCGAGTTGCGGGCAATCGGCGATGTGTTGCGTGATCAGTTGTTCTACCTGCGTCGCTGTGGCTTCGATGCGTTTGCCATTCGCCCGGATAAAGATCCGTACGAAGCGCTCGAAGGCCTCAAGGACTTCTCGGTGACCTATCAGGCTGCCACGGACGAACCGTTGCCACTGTTCCGTCGCCGTTGATCGTGATGCCTTGACCCCCCTCGCGGGGTTCAAGGTCCAGGCCTCACGTTGCGTCTAAAGGAAAAGGGCTCCCCATCACAACCCAATCCCTGTAGAGCCTCGCTCGATTCTCCAGCACCGTCAGAATCGCAAACGGATTGTCAGCATCAATAGCGGCCACTTGCACATCCTCGACCAATCGCATCCACAGTGCTTCTGAAGCATCCGCTTCCGCCAATAGATGCCAGACCCTCGCCTGAAGCCTGAAGTAATCCACCCGGTAATCCGCCGTCAGCCCCAGCC
>JALYPE010000344.1 GCA_030856525.1 Pseudomonadota bacterium
ACCCAGATCAACGAACAGACGCTGAGCTTTCTCCCGCGTCTGCTGGTGATGCTGGTCACGCTGATCGTCGCCGGTCCCTGGCTGGTGCAAACCTTCATGGAATACATCCTGCAGTTGTACGGCAATATTCCGCGGGTCATCGGCTAGACTATGGAATCGCTGCTGCAACTGACCGATACCCAGATCAGTACCTGGGTGGCAACGTTCATGTTGCCGCTGTTTCGCATTGGTTCGTTGCTGATGGTGATGCCGATCTTTGGTACCACGCTCGTGCCGACACGCGTGCGCCTGTATTTCGCGCTGGCAATCACCGTGGTCATCGCTCCCGGCCTGCCGCCGATGCCACCGGTCAATGCGCTGGACTTGTCGGCGTTGATGTTAATCGCCGAACAGATCCTGGTTGGCGCAGTGCTGGGGTTTTCCCTGCAGCTGTTCTTCCATGCCTTTGTGGTGGCCGGGCAGATTGTCGCGATCCAGATGGGCATGGGCTTCGCGTCCATGGTCGACCCTACAAACGGCGTATCAGTAGCGGTGATCGGCCAGTTCTTTACCATGCTGGTGACCTTGCTGTTTCTAGCGATGAACGGCCATCTGGTGGTCTTCGAAGTGCTCAGTGAAAGCTTCACCACGTTGCCGGTCGGCAGCGGTCTGATGGTCAATCATTTCTGGGAGCTGGCCGGCAAGCTGGGCTGGGTGCTGGGTTCTGCGCTGCTCCTTGTGCTGCCGGCTATCACTGCATTGCTGGTGGTCAACATCGCTTTCGGCATCATGACTCGCGCGGCACCGCAGTTGAACATCTTCTCTATCGGCTTTCCGCTGACGCTGGTGCTCGGGCTGTTCATCGTCTGGGTCGGCCTGGCGGACATTCTCAATCAGTATCAACCGCTGGCCTCCGAGGCTCTGCAGTTTTTACGCGAACTGGCACAGGCGCGCTGAGTTATGGCTGAGAGCGAGAGCGGCGCGGACAAAACAGAAGACCCCACCGAGAAGCGCAAGAAAGACTCGCGGGAAAAAGGCGAGATTGCGCGCTCCAAAGAACTCAATACTCTTGCAATCATGCTGGTCGGCTCCTCTGCGCTGCTGATATTCGGTGGCGCGCTGGCGCAGGAACTGATGGAGTTGATGCGGCAGAATTTCACCCTGTCGCGAGAAGTCATCCTCGATCAGCGCTCCATGGGTACGTACCTGATGAGCTCGGGTTTGATGGCGTTGCTGGCGATTCAGCCGATCATGATCACTTTGGTGCTGGCTGCGATCATCGGCCCGATCTCCCTCGGCGGCTGGTTGTTCGCGGCGGGGTCAATGGCGCCGAAGTTCAGCCGCATGAATCCTGCGGCCGGTCTCAAGCGAATGTTTTCCTTCAAGGCAGTGGCTGAACTGCTGAAGGCGCTCGCCAAATTCATCATCACTCTGGCCGTGGCCATGATGGTGTTGTCGGCGGACATCGACGACCTGATGCGCATCGCCCATGAACCTCTGGACATGGCGATCATCCACAGCTTGCAGGTGGTGGGCTGGAGTACGCTGTGGATGTCCTGCGGGTTGATCATCATTGCGGCGGTCGACGTGCCGGTGCAGCTGTGGGAAAGCCACAAGAAACTGCTGATGACCAAGCAGGAAGTGCGCGACGAGCACAAGGATCAGGAGGGCAAACCAGAGGTCAAGCAGCGGATCCGTCAGTTGCAGCGTGAAGTATCTCAACGTCGGATGATGGCGGCAGTTCCCGAAGCGGACGTGATCATCACCAACCCGACGCATTACGCCGTGGCCCTCAAGTACGACCCGGACAAGAGCGGCGCGCCGATGCTGGTCGCCAAAGGCAGTGACTTCCTGGCGCTGAAAATCCGCGAAATTGCTGTTGCCAATAACGTGCTGCTGCTGGAGTCCCCGGCGTTGGCGCGTTCGATTTATTACTCCACGGAACTGGACCAGGAAATACCGGGCGGTCTGTATCTGGCGGTCGCGCAGGTGCTGGCCTACGTCTACCAGATCCGCCAGCACCGTGCAGGTAAGGGCAAACGCCCGGATCCGCTCAAGGACGATCTGCCTATTCCGCCGGATCTGCGCCGCGATTCCTGATGTCTTGCTCTATCCGCGGGGGCCCCATCGCGGGCAAGCCCGGCTCCCACAGGTTTTGGGGTGGCCACGGATTTCGCAGACGCCCCGGTCCATTGTGGGAGCCGGGCTTGCCCGCGATGACGTCGGCACAGTCAGCACAAATCCCCGGTCAAACCCTCTGTTCCAATACTCTGCAAAAGTTGGAAGGCTTCTTGCAGTAGCGATCCTGCGCCTGCTTCGGGCGTCAAAAGTTTGCTTTAAGGGAACGGGGAAAACCGGTGGATCGCTCTCAGTTATTCAACACTGCTCGCACAAACGTTGCCGACTTGAGTCGAGGCAATCTGGGTGTGCCGTTGTTGCTGCTGGTCATGCTGGCAATGATGATGCTGCCCATCCCGCCGTTCCTGCTGGACGTGTTTTTCACGTTCAACATTGCGTTATCGATTGTTGTCCTGCTGGTCTGCGTGTATGCCTTGCGGCCGCTGGACTTTGCAGTGTTTCCAACCATTCTGCTGGTCGCCACGTTGTTGCGGCTGGCGCTGAACGTCGCGTCGACGCGCGTGGTCATGCTCCACGGTCAGGACGGGCATGCGTCTGCGGGCAAGGTGATCCAGGCGTTCGGTGAAGTGGTCATCGGCGGCAACTACGTGGTCGGTATCGTGGTTTTCGCGATCCTGATGATCATCAACTTCGTCGTAGTGACCAAGTGTGCCGGCCGGATTTCCGAGGTGAGCGCGCGCTTCACCCTCGATGCAATGCCCGGCAAGCAAATGGCGATCGACGCCGACCTCAACGCTGGCCTGATTGATCAAAACCAGGCAAAACTGCGCCGGACGGAAGTCGCGCAGGAAGCCGAGTTTTACGGGTCCATGGACGGTGCCAGCAAATTCGTCCGCGGTGATGCCATTGCCGGCTTGCTGATTCTGTTCATCAACCTGATTGGCGGCATGGCCGTCGGGATCTTCCAGCACGGCATGACTTTCGGCGATGCCGGCAAGGTCTACGCGTTGCTGACCATCGGTGACGGTTTGGTGGCGCAATTGCCATCACTGCTGTTGTCCACGGCCGCCGCCATCATGGTGACCCGTGCTTCCGGTTCGGAAGACATGGGCAAACAGATCAATCGGCAGATGTTCTCCTCGCCCAAAGCGCTGGCGGTGGCAGCCGCCATCATGGCGGTGATGGGTATCGTGCCCGGCATGCCGCACTTTTCCTTCCTGAGCATGGCGGCTGTCGCAGCAGGTGGCGCCTACCTGTTCTGGAAAAAGCAAAATGTCAGCAAGGTGCAAGCGCTGCAAGAGGTCAAGCGTCAGCAGGAACTGCTGCCGTCCCCGGCCCGCGCGCAAGAAACCAAAGAACTCGGCTGGGACGACGTGACACCGATCGACATGATCGGCCTGGAAGTCGGCTATCGCCTGATTCCACTCGTGGATCGCAATCAGGGTGGGCAGTTGCTGGCGCGGATCAAAGGCGTGCGCAAAAAGCTGTCCCAGGACCTGGGCTTTTTGATGCCAACCGTGCACATCCGCGATAACCTTGACCTGGCGCCGAGTGCGTACCGTCTCACATTGATGGGCGTGATCCTCGCCGAAGCAGAGATTTACCCGGACCGCGAGTTGGCGATCAACCCCGGTCAGGTCTACGGCTCGCTCAACGGCATCACCGCCAAAGATCCGGCTTTCGGTCTGGAAGCGGTCTGGATCGAAATCAGCCAGCGCGCGCAGGCGCAATCGCTGGGTTATACGGTGGTCGACGCCAGTACGGTAGTGGCCACCCACTTGAACCAGATTTTGTACAAGCATTCCAGCGAGCTGATTGGGCACGAAGAAGTGCAGCAACTCATGCAGTTGCTGGCCAAAAGCTCGCCTAAACTGGCAGAAGAGCTGGTGCCAGGCGTGGTGTCGTTGTCGCAGCTGCTCAAGGTTCTGCAAGCGCTGCTGGCCGAGCAGGTGCCTGTGCGTGACATCCGCAGCATTGCCGAAGCCATCGCCAACAATGCCGCCAAGAGTCAAGATACTGCCGCGCTGGTGGCCGCTGTCCGGGTCGGTGTATCCCGTGCAATCGTCCAAAGCATTGTAGGCACTGAGTCCGAGCTGCCAGTTATCACGCTGGAGCCAAGGTTGGAACAGATATTGCTCAATAGTCTTCAGAAGGCGGGACAAGGCTCGGAAGAGGGCGTTCTGCTGGAGCCAAGCATGGCTGAGAAGCTGCAGCGTTCGTTGATCGAAGCGGCGCAGCGTCAGGAAATGCAAGGTCAACCGGTGATTCTGCTGGTAGCCGGTCCGGTTCGCGCCATGTTGTCGCGATTTGGCCGACTGGCAGTCCCGGGTTTGCATGTGTTGGCTTATCAGGAAATTCCTGACAACAAGCAAGTGACCATCGTTGCGACAGTAGGGCCCAACGGCTGAGGGTAGTGGTTTATGCAAGTTAAGCGTTTTTTCGCCGCCGATATGCGTCAGGCCATGAAACTGGTTCGTGATGAGCTGGGCGCTGATGCGGCCATTATTGGCAACCGCCGGATCGCCGGTGGTGTCGAGCTGACGGCTGCCCTCGATTACACCCTGTCGGCGCTGGCCCCGCGTGTTCCGAACATGGAACTCGAGGATGAGCTGCGCAAGACCCAGTCGCGGATCGTCAACGCCCAGGCCGAATTGAGTCTGCGAGGCGAAGGTGAGAGCGAGAAGACTTCCAATCGCCAATTGTTCGCCGGTCTGCCTTTGACTGCCGCCGAGCCATTGATAGAGCCGACCCTGGCCGAGCCGCGTCGCCCTGCGCCGGCCCCTGCCGCCTCCACTGGCGTTGATCCACGGGCGTTCGACTCGATGCGTTTCGAACTCAACAGCCTTCGCGAACTGATGGAAGTACAACTTGGTTCGCTGGCCTGGAATCAGCTGCAGGGCAGCCGTCCGGCCCAGGCCAACCTCTGGCGTCGTCTGCAACGCATCGGCTTGTCCGGCCCGTTGTCGCGCGATCTGCTCGAGATGATTACCGGAATTGAAGAACCTCGTCAGGCCTGGCGCATGTTGCTGGCGCACCTGGCGCGAATGATCGCCACCCCGGACGTCGAGCCGCTGGAAGAGGGCGGTGTGATTGCCATGGTCGGCCCTGCCGGCATGGGCAAAACCACCACGCTGGCCAAACTCGCTGCCCGTTACGTGCTCAAATACGGCGCGCAGAGCATCGCGCTGGTCAGCATGGACAGCTACCGCATTGGTGCCCAGGAACAGCTGAAGACGCTGGGTCGGATTCTCAACGTGTCGGTCACTCACGTCGATCCGGGCCAGTCGCTGGTGCAGGCGCTGGAGCCGTTGCTGCGCAAACGCGTAGTGCTGATCGATACCGCCGGCCTGCAGGCCAGCGATCCGGCACTGCGCATGCAGCTCGAAAGCCTGGCCGGTCGTGGCATCAAATCAAAAAATTATCTGGTCCTGGCAACCACCAGCCAGAAACAGGTTCTAACCGCCGCTTATCACAGTTACAAGCGTTGCGGCCTGTCGGGCTGCATTCTGACTAAACTGGATGAGACGGCGAGCCTGGGCGAGGTGTTGAGCCTGGCCATCAGTCATGAATTGCCGGTGGCGTACCTGACCGACGGACCGCGGATCCCGGATGATTTGCATCTGCCGCGTCGTCATCAATTGGTCAGCCGCGCCGTCAGTGTGCAAATGCAGGAAGAACCCAGCGAAGAATCCATGGCTGACATGTTCGCTGACCTCTACCACAGTCCGACCAAGCGGGTTGGCTGAGGTGATAATGAACAGTTTTCGTACCTACATCGATGGTCTGCCATGCATTGTTCCATTTGTGAACGCGCAGCCAGTAATGTGGCCTCCGTCTATGCAAGACAAGGTAAAGAAATAACATGGGCAGCATGCATCCCGTACAGGTGATCGCGGTGACCGGCGGCAAAGGTGGCGTCGGCAAGACTAACGTGTCAGTGAACTTGTCCCTGGCTCTAGCTGAGCTCGGCCGGCGCGTCATGCTGCTGGACGCCGATCTGGGGCTGGCGAACGTCGACGTTCTGTTGGGGCTGACACCCAAACGTACTCTGGCCGACGTGATCGAAGGCCGCTGTGAACTGCGCGACGTATTGTTGCAAGGCCCCGGCGGAATTCGCATCGTCCCGGCCGCGTCCGGCACCCAGAGCATGGTTCATCTGAGCCCGGCACAACACGCCGGCCTGATCCAGGCGTTCAGCGATATTGGCGACAATCTCGATGTGCTGGTCATCGACACCGCTGCAGGTATTGGTGACTCGGTAGTCAGTTTTGTTCGCGCCGCGCAAGAAGTGTTGCTGGTGGTGTGCGACGAGCCGACCTCGATCACGGACGCCTACGCGCTGATCAAACTGCTGAACCGCGATTACGGCATGAACCGCTTCCGCGTCCTGGCCAACATGGCCCAGAGCCCGCAGGAAGGGCGCAACCTGTTCGCCAAGTTGACCAAGGTCACAGACCGCTTCCTCGACGTCGCTTTGCAGTACGTCGGTGCAGTGCCGTATGACGAAAGCGTGCGCAAGGCGGTGCAAAAACAGCGCGCCGTTTACGAAGCGTTCCCGCGTTCCAAATGCTCCCTGGCGTTCAAGGCGATCGCGCAAAAGGTCGATACCTGGCCGTTGCCTGCCAACCCTCGTGGGCATCTGGAGTTTTTCGTCGAGCGCCTCGTGCAACAGACCGCAGGACCCGTGATATGACAGCTACCGGTTACAACGTTTACAAGAAGTCGGCACCTGACGCGCAGTACGAGTTGATCGAGCGTTACGCGCCTCTGGTCAAGCGCATTGCTTACCACTTGCTGGCGCGTCTGCCGGCCAGTGTCCAGGTAGAAGATCTGATTCAGGCCGGGATGATCGGCCTGCTCGAAGTGTCGACCAAATACGACGCCAGCAAAGGCGCAAGTTTCGAAACGTACGCGGGCATTCGAATCCGCGGAGCGATGCTCGATGAAGTGCGCAAGGGCGACTGGGCACCTCGCTCGGTCCACCGCAATACGCGCATGGTCAGCGACGCAATTCGCTCGATTGAGGCTAAAACCGGTCGTGACGCTAAAGATCATGAAGTTGCGGCCGAACTCCAATTGAGTCTCGACGATTACTACGGGATTTTGAACGACACCCTGGGTAGCCGTTTATTCAGTTTCGACGACCTGTTGCAGGACGGCGAACACGAAGGGCTGCACGAGGATGGCGCGAGTGCACACATGGAGCCGTCACGCGATCTGGAAGATGAACGCTTCCAGGCGGCGCTGGCGGACGCCATTGCCAACTTGCCGGAGCGTGAGCGGCTGGTGTTGGCGCTGTACTACGACGAAGAGCTGAATCTCAAGGAAATCGGCGAGGTCCTGGGGGT
>JALYPE010000413.1 GCA_030856525.1 Pseudomonadota bacterium
CGTAACGCCGGTTGCCGTGGAGATGAGCAAAGGCCTGAAAAAGGCCGGTTTCACATTCGTCGGTCCGACCATTTGTTACGCGTTGATGCAGGCATCGGGCATGGTCATGGATCACACCCGCGATTGCGATCGTTACGCGGTGCTGGCGAACGGTGGTTAGAATAGCCGCCTCGCGCACAGCACAAAATCAGGAGTGACTTGTGGAAAAGTTTAAAGGCGCCTTGCTGGTTGGCGCTCTTCGGCTGTTTGCCCTGCTGCCTTGGCGCGCCGTGCAGGCCGTGGGCTCGGCGATTGGCTGGGTCATGTGGAAAACCCCCAATCGGTCCCGCGATGTGGTGCGGATCAATCTCTCCAAATGCTTCCCGGACATGGACCCTGCCGAGCGCGAGCGTCTGGTCGGGCAGAGTCTGAAAGACATCGGCAAGTCGCTGACCGAAAGCGCCTGCGCCTGGATCTGGCCGGCGCAACGCTCGATCGATCTGGTGCGCGAAGTCGAAGGCCTCGACGTGTTGAAGGATGCGCTCGCCTCCGGCAAAGGTGTGGTTGGCATCACCAGTCACTTGGGCAATTGGGAGGTGTTGAACCACTTTTACTGCAGTCAGTGCAAACCAATCATCTTTTACCGTCCGCCGAAACTGAAAGCGGTGGATGACTTGTTGCGCAAGCAGCGCGTGCAGCTAGGCAACAAGGTGGCGGCGTCGACCAGGGAAGGCATCCTCAGCGTCATCAAGGAAGTGCGCAAAGGGGGGGCGGTGGGCATTCCCGCCGACCCGGAGCCGTCCGAATCGGCCGGCATCTTCGTGCCGTTCTTTGCGACCCAGGCACTGACCAGCAAATTTGTCCCGAACATGCTGGCGGGCGGTAAAGCGGTCGGCGTGTTTCTGCATGCACTGCGGCTGCCGGACGGTTCAGGCTATAAGGTCATTCTCGAAGCGGCGCCAGACGCGATGTACAGCACCGACACCGAGACGTCGTGCGCGGCCATGAGCAAAGTGGTCGAGCGCTATGTGGCGGCTTACCCGAGCCAGTACATGTGGAGCATGAAGCGTTTCAAGAAACGTCCGCCGGGTGAAGCGCGCTGGTATTGACGGCTACCCGCTCACTGTAGGAGCGAGCTTGCTCACGAAAATCGATGACGATGACGCGTGCACGCTGAATGTATGCGCTGCTGTTGAGTGCTTCACGAGCGAGCTCGGTCCTACCGGTGTTTGTCCAGCTTCTTGAGAAAGATGTTCATCTCTTTTTCGGCTTGCTTGTCGCCATGGGCCAGGGCTGCTTCGATGCCCTTCTCCCACGCCAGCCGCGCAGCAGCGGCATCGCCCAGCCCTTGATGCGCCTTGCCCAATAACTTCCACGCCGCCGAATATTTCGGATCAAACTCGACACACTTGCGCAAATGCTCCGCCGCCTTGGTGTTCTCCTTCAAGTCCAGATAACCCTTGCCCAAGCCGAAACGCAGCAACGAGTTATCCACACCCTTGGCGAGCATTTTTTCCAGGGATTCGAGCATCAGAAAAAACTCAATCCCACGTGGAACAACTTCTCCACATCGCGGATATGCTTTTTATCCACAAGGAAAAGAATCACATGGTCACCCGCCGCGATCACCGTATTGTCGTGCGCAATGATCACCTCTTCATCGCGGATGATTGCGCCAATGGTGGTGCCCGGTGGCAGGCCAATGTTCTGGATGGCCTTGCCAATCACCTTGCTTGATTTCTCGTCACCATGGGCAATGGCCTCGATGGCTTCTGCTGCACCGCGACGCAATGAGTGCACGCTAACGATGTCACCGCGCCGCACGTGTGCGAGCAAGGTGCCGATGGTCGCCAGTTGCGGGCTGATGGCGATGTCGATGTCGCCGCCCTGAATCAGGTCGACATATGCCGGGTTGTTGATGATCGTCATCACCTTCTTCGCACCCAGGCGCTTGGCCAGCAGCGACGACATGATGTTGGCTTCATCATCGTTGGTCAGCGCCAGGAAGATGTCGGCGTCAGCGATGTTCTCTTCCATCAGCAAATCACGGTCAGAAGCGCTGCCCTGCAGTACCACGGTGCTGTCGAGGGTGTCCGAGAGGTGACGGCAGCGTGCCGGGTTCATCTCGATGATCTTCACCTGGTATCGACTTTCGATGGCCTCGGCCAGACGCTCGCCAATCTGTCCACCACCGGCGATGACGATGCGTTTGTAGGTTTCGTCGAGGCGGCGCATTTCGCTCATCACGGCGCGAATGTTCGCTTTGGCGGCGATGAAAAACACTTCGTCATCGGCCTCGATCACCGTATCGCCTTGGGGCAGAATCGGCCGGTCACGACGGAAGATCGCGGCGACGCGGGTTTCGACGTTCGGCATGTGCTCACGCAACTGACGCAACTGCTGGCCCACCAGCGGTCCACCGTAATACGCCTTCACCGCCACCAGCTGCGCTTTGCCTTCGGCGAAGTCGATTACCTGCAACGCGCCCGGGTGCTGAATCAGGCGCTTGATGTAATTGGTCACCACCTGTTCCGGGCTGATCAGCACATCGACCGGTATGGCTTCGTTGTCGAACAGTTCGGAGCGAGTGAGGTACGCGGCTTCGCGAACCCGGGCGATCTTGGTCGGCGTGTGAAACAAGGTATGGGCGACCTGACACGCGACCATGTTGGTCTCGTCACTGTTGGTCACGGCCACGAGCATGTCGGCATCATCCGCGCCGGCCTGGCGCAGCACCGTCGGCAGTGAGCCGCGCCCCTGCACGGTGCGGATGTCGAGACGATCACCGAGGTCGCGCAGGCGTTCGCCGTCCGTATCGACCACAGTGATGTCGTTCGCTTCACTGGCCAGGTGTTCCGCCAGCGAACCGCCGACCTGCCCTGCGCCAAGGATGATGATTTTCATCCGTTCACTCCCTTAAACCGGTTAACCGCGCGCGGCGGCGATCTTGATCAGCTTGGCGTAATAAAACCCGTCGTGGCCGCCTTCCTGGGCCAGCAACTGGCGACCATGGGGCTGCTTGATGCCGGCGGTCGTTGCGAGATCCAGGTCCCGGGCACCCGGGGTGCGGGCCAGGAAGGCCTCGATGACTTCGGTATTTTCTGTCGGCAACGTGGAGCATGTCGCGTAGAGCAGGATGCCGCCGACTTCCAGTGTTATCCACAGCGCGTCGAGCAACTCGCCTTGCAACACCGCCAGCGCAGCGATGTCGTCCGGTTGGCGGGTCAACTTGATATCCGGGTGGCGGCGGATCACGCCGGTCGCCGAACACGGCGCGTCGAGCAGGATGCGTTGAAAGGGCTTGCCGTCCCACCAGGAGGC
>JALYPE010000440.1 GCA_030856525.1 Pseudomonadota bacterium
CTCGACAGCTGCTACAGGGGTCACACAACCGTCTGTAGCAGCTGTCGAGTGAAACGAGGCTGCGATCTTTCGATCTTAACCGCGAGCCTTGGCAATCAGCTCGATGTACTCGGCCGCATTGCGCTGATCCTTGATCACCGCCACGAAATCATTGCCATGCTCATCCTTGCCATCCAGATCAAAACCGGCGGCAACAAAGAACGTCAGAAACCGCTCAAAATCATCGATACGCAGGCCACGGTAAGCCTTGATCAACTTGTGCAGCGACGGGGAAGTGGCATCGACCGGCTCGAAATCGAGGAACAATTTGATCTGCTCATCGCCGATTTCGTCACCAATCACTTGCTTCTTATCTTTACGCATTGCCGACTCCAGCTCGCAGACATTTCACGGGGCGGGCAGTTTACCCCTCACTGGCCGCCGGGCTCAACGCGGACGAACCGCCCCCGTGTGCAGATCGGCCCAGACGTGGCCGTTGGCGTAGCTGAGGAACTGGCAGTACACCGTGCCGTTGCGCAACAAATCCATGACCACGCGGTATTGTGCCATCGGGTAGTTCAACGTCAGGGTTTTGCTCTTGTCGTCATAAACCGGCTTTTTCAGGCTTTTGCTTTCGCCATCGAAATTGATCAGGACCTGGTTGATGGTAGCGCCTTTGTTCAAGGATTTGCCCTTGAGGCGGATCAGCATCGGCGACGTAACCGGGATGGGCTGTTGATTTGACTGGCGCTGACTGCCGACAACCACCGAATATTCGGTGACCTGCAGCAGCTGTTGCTGCTCAGGCTCGGCATCGCGAAGGGTCAGGTCATCCGGCGGCAGAAACTGCGCGTGCATCGGCGCAGGCGCGGCGGCCAGTGGCAGGCTGAGGGTGAGCAACACGGCGGCGCAACTGCGGATCAACAGACTCATGAAAGGCTCCCGACAAGAAGCTGAGCACTGTAGCAGCTGGCGCAGCCTGCGTCCGGCGGCGCAGCCGTCGTGAAATCAGGCAATGCGGTCACTCAGGTCAATCGGGCATTCAAGGTTTACGACAGCGGCGCAGCCGGACGCAGGCTGCGCCAGCTGCTACACCGGTGATGGTCAGTCGAACTGCGCGCGCATCCAGGCTTGATACTCGGCAACGCCCGGTTGGCCTTCACGCGGCGCCCAATCCGCCAGTTCGCCATCACCCACCGGGCGGTATGGCCCGGCCTTGCATTCGAACATGACGGAATCAGCCTCCAGCACCACCAGGCCGTGGAACACACCCGTTGGCAGGTCAACGCCAATGCACTCGCCGCCGGCCTGCAGGATCTGCTGTTTAACCACCGCGCCGGACTCGTCGAAAATCAACAAGCCCAATCGCCCTTTGACCACCAGCAAAGTCTCAGCCTTGTGCTCTCCCAAATGGCGGTGCGGCGGAATGTAGGTGCTGGGTTGCAGCCCTACCGCCATACGATGACAGGCATCGTCCATCTGATGAAAATTGTGATGCTGGCGCCCGCGAGGACTGGCCGACGCTTTCTCGGCCAATTCGCTGAACAGGGTTTGATCAAGAAAGCTCGGCACGGTCATTTCTTACATTCCTTTAACGGCGAAAATGCCGTTGGCGTTACGCCAGTAGCCCTTGTAATCCATGCCGTAACCGAAGATGTAGCGGTCGATGCACGGCAAACCGACGAAATCGGCCTTGAGGTCCGGGCGCGCCTTGCGCTCGTGGTCTTTGTCGATCAGCACGGCGGTGTGCACTTTGCGCGCACCGGCGTGTTTGCAGAAGTCGATGATCGCGCCGAGGGTGTGACCTTCGTCGAGGATGTCGTCAATGATCAGCACGTCGCGATCAATGAACGAAACTTCCGGCTTGGCTTTCCAGAACAGGTCGCCGCCGCTGGTTTCGTTGCGATAGCGGGTCGCGTGCAGGTAAGACGCTTCCAGCGGGAAGTGCAGATGAGTCAGCAGCTTGCCAGCGAAAATCAGGCCGCCGTTCATCACACAGAAGACCACCGGATTGCTGTCAGCCAGTTGCTCGTTGATGTGCGCACCGACGCGGGCGATGGCCGCCTCGACTTCAGCTTCGGTGTACAGGCAGTCAGCCTCTCGCATGACTTGACGGATATGCTCGAGATCAGCGGACATGGCGCTCTCCGGGGGTTGAGGAATCAGGAAAAGCGGGCAAAGGTACGCATCCCGCGCGGTCAGATCAAGGGTTTGTGGACTAACGTACTCTGTGTCTATAGGACAACACCCTCGGATAGATTAATCTAGGCCGGTTTTTTTGCCCGCCGCCGGAGCCTTTCCCATGCCCATCCTCGAGATCCGCCACCCGCTGATCCGCCATAAACTCGGCCTGATGCGCCGTGCAGACATCAGCACCAAGAATTTCCGCGAGCTCGCTCAGGAAGTCGGAGCCCTGCTCACCTACGAAGCCACCAAAGACTTGCCGCTGGAATCCTACGACATCGAAGGCTGGTGCGGCACGGTGTCGGTCGAGAAAATCGCCGGCAAGAAAATCACCGTGGTGCCGATTCTGCGCGCCGGTATCGGCATGCTCGAAGGTGTACTCAGCCTGATCCCGGGCGCCAAAGTCAGCGCCGTCGGCGTGGCCCGCAACGAAGAAACCCTGCAGGCCCACACCTATCTGGAAAAACTGGTCCCGGAAATCAACGAACGTCTGGCGATGATCATCGACCCGATGCTCGCCACCGGCAGCTCCATGGTCGCCACCATCGACCTGCTGAAAAAGGCCGGTTGCCGTGACATCCGCGCGATGGTGCTGGTCGCTGCGCCGGAAGGCATCGCCGCCGTGGACCGTGCTCACCCGGACGTGACCATCTACACGGCCTCCATCGATGAACGCCTCAACGAACACGGCTACATCATTCCGGGCCTGGGCGACGCCGGTGACAAGATCTTCGGCACCAAGCAGAAGGACGCTTGAGCATGCAGGATGAGTTCAACGATCCGCTCTGGCGCACGGTGCTTTCCGGCGCCCAGATGCTGTTCGTGGCGTTCGGCGCCCTGGTGTTGATGCCGCTGATTACCGGTCTCGACCCTAACGTGGCGCTGTTTACGGCAGGTCTTGGGACGATTCTGTTCCAGATCATCACCGGCCGTCAGGTGCCGGTGTTTCTGGCGTCGAGCTTTGCTTTCATCACCCCGATCATTCTCGCCAAGGGCCAGTTCGGGCTCGCCGCGACCATGGGCGGCGTGATGGCGGCCGGTTTCGTCTACACCTTCCTTGGCCTGGCCGTGAAGGTAAAAGGCACCGGTTTCATCGACCGCCTGCTGCCACCGGTGG
>JALYPE010000442.1 GCA_030856525.1 Pseudomonadota bacterium
AAACCACTCTGTCCGCCGATGAAAGCCGTTACCTGATCGGTGACGACGAGCACGGCTGGGGCGAAGGCGTTGTGTTCAACATCGAAGGCGGTTGCTATGCCAAGTGCATCGACTTGTCCGAGAAGAACGAGCCGGTTATCTGGAAAGCCATCAAGCACGGCGCAGTCCTGGAAAACGTCGTCATCGATGACGCCAAGCACGCCGACTACGCTGATGTCAGCCTGACCCAGAACAGCCGCGCCGCCTACCCGCTGGAGCACGTTGCCAAGCGTTCCGAGAAGAACCTCGGTGGCGAGCCGAATGCGGTGATCTTCCTGACCTGCGACCTGACCGGCGTGCTGCCGCCAGTGTCGATCCTCAGCGAAGAACAAGCGGCCTACCATTTCCTGTCCGGCTACACCGCTCTGGTGGGCTCGACCGAAATGGGTTCCGGCAGCGGCATCAAGTCGACTTTCTCCACCTGCTTCGGCGCACCGTTCTTCCCGCGTCCGGCTGGCGAATACGCCGAGCTGCTGATCAAGCGCATCCGCGGCTTTGGCTCCAAGGTGTACCTGGTCAACACAGGCTGGACCGGCGGCGGCTACGGCGTTGGCAAACGCTTCAACATCCCGACGACTCGCGGCGTGATTGCAGCGATTCAGAGCGGCGCGTTGATCGGTGCTGAAACCGAGCACCTCGACACCATCAACCTCGACGTGCCACTGGCCGTGCCGGGCGTTGAGACTGGTTTGTTGAACCCACGTAACACCTGGGCCGATAAAGCTGCTTATGACGAAGCCGCCAAGGCACTGGCCGGTTTGTTCGTCGAGAACTTCAAGAAGTTCGAAGTGAGCGACGCGATCAAGGCTGCCGGGCCAACGTTGTAACGCTGGTTTGATGTGATGAAAAAGCCGCCCCTTCGGGCGGCTTTTTTCTGCGTGTCTGGTTCATGTTTTCAGGTGCAGGACGAACGCGCCGACCAGCACCAACACCACGCCGATCACCTGGATCTTCGCCAGTCTCTCTTTAAAGAACAAGTAGCCCAGAATCGCCGCAATACCTCCAGAGAGTGTGCTGATCACCGTCACCACCGACACTGATCCCGCCACCGCGCCCCAGGCAAATGATGAGAAGCCGCCCAGGTTCATCAGGCTGGCGCCGGTCAGCGTCATACAGTTCTTCAGCGGCGGAATCTTCAAGCCGTCCTTGATCCTCACCACGATCAGCACCAACACGATCAGGCCTATCAGATACGCCAGCCAAAGCATCGTCACCGGTCCCAGCACTGAAAGGACGAAACGGCCTTGCAGCCAGAAACTGGTGCCGTAAAACACCGCAGCCAGAAGTGCATAGGTGACCGAGCTGCTGGCTTGAGTGGAATGGGGGATTTTCGAATCGGAATGGATGCTGGAAAAAATGACTCCGATGACGCACAGGCCAATGCACATCAATTGAATCAGGCTAATCTGTTCACCGCCGGCCCAGGACAACAGCGTTGTTACCACGCCGTAAGAGGTCACCAATGGCGCAACGATGGATGCTTTGCCAAGGGCGAATGCTTTGGACAGAGCAAGCGCGCCGGAAACGGTCAGCGCGGCTGCGGCGACGCCGATCAACCAGATGTCGAGCGGCGCAGACATCGATTTGAGAATGAACGCCGGGAAGGCGATCAACAGCAGGCTCATGATGCAGAAGCCCAGGGCCTGTCCGAAATATACCGCTCGTTTAACCCCGACCGCACGGGCGTTCAAACCCACCAGAAAATCCGTGCCGCCCCACAACAATGCTGCAAGCAAACCCATCATTACGTCCATGTCATGTCCTTGGTGTGTGGGCTCACTTGCAGAATACGCGCGAGGAGCTGCGCTTTACGGGCACCCTTGACGTGGATTCTGACGGTATTTTTCGTTTACCGACACCCGCGTCGGGAGCGGCTTGTCAGCGTCGGCGCGGGAGGTGTCAGACCCGGCCAGCCGCAAGCTCGCCAAGTAGCTCCAGCGGCGTACCTTGTCGTAATAATCCTGTTTTTACCGAAAAGTCAGTCTGTTCATGGATCTGCCTCCTTGCGCCGTAAACAGTTATAGATGAAACGATCTACTCAACAGGCCATTTTTCATAATTCGCAAACCGGCTCCTCATAGCGCAACCATGATTAGGCTTCATGCGGTGATTCTTGGCAGGCGCTGGTGGGCGATGTCGAGCAGATCGCGGCCGTCTTGAGTGAGCAGGTAAAGCGCGCTGACGATGTTGGGGATGTCGGTTGAATCGGCTTGTTTGAAGCACAGGCAATAAAGTGTTTCGAGCAAGTCGCTGGCGGCGCGAATGCGCTGGCGGGCGGCGTCGAGAATTTCGTATGGGTCGGCCTCGGTGTCAATAACCAGAACAGGGGTGTCACTGTAGCTGCTTTTGAGTGGGCGGTAGCGGTCTTGCATCTAAGTCAGTCCTGTAAGAAGTCGGGCAGGCCGACACGCTGTTTCAGCTGCTCCGGAAACTATGAGCCGAGCGACGCATTGCGGCAATACAGCCGCAGTGGACAGGGTGTGTAGGCGTTCTAACGACCTTCGGGTATCCGTCCTACGTGTTTCTGCGGACTGTTCAGGGCGCCTCCTTGCAGGTGACTTTTCCTACGTGATTATCAGGCGAATCGCGGAGGGCCTCAGGCTGTGCACTTCAGAATCGGTAGGGCGTTTCGATCCCCTGCGCCACACGCGGTATCATCCCGTATCGTTTTTACCCCTGACCTTTTCTCGACTCGCTGCGATCACCGGCTAGGCTTTGGGCTTCGCAGCGGTCAACGGAGTGACAGCTTATGCACAACACCCTGGAACAGGTTTTCGGTTATCCACAGTTTCGGCCCGGCCAGGAAGCGGCGATCAGTGCGGTGCTGGCAGGGCGCTCGGCAGCGGCGATTTTCCCCACCGGCTCGGGCAAGTCGCTGTGTTATCAACTGTCGGCCTTGCTGCTGCCGCACCTGACGCTGGTGGTCTCGCCGCTGCTGGCATTGATGCAGGACCAGCTGGCGTTTCTGCAACGTCATGGCATCAGCGCGGGCAGCATCGATTCTGCACAGAATCGCGATGACACGAGTGATGTGATGGCTCGCGCCAAGTCTGGCGAACTGAAGATTCTGATGATTTCGGTCGAGCGTCTGAAAAACGAGCGTTTCCGTAATTTTCTGCAGCAAGTGAAAATCTCGCTATTGGTCGTGGACGAGGCGCATTGCATTTCGGAATGGGGTCATAACTTTCGTCCGGACTACCTCAAGCTTCCGGACTATCAGCGCCAGTTCAATATCCCTCAGGCGTTGCTGCTGACGGCCACAGCCACACCGAAAGTGATCGCCGACATGGAGGCGAAATTTGCGATTGCACCTGAGGATGTGGTGACTACGGGTTTCTATCGGCCAAACCTCAACCTGTTGGTCGAACCGGTGCGCGGGCAAGACAAGCGCCAACGCCTCGTCGAGTGGATGAGCGAACGTCCCGGTCAGCCGAGCATCGTCTACGTCACGTTGCAAAAAACCGCCGAGCACATCGCCGAGCATCTGGAGCGCAACGGCATTCAGGCAGAGGCCTATCACGCCGGCTTGCCCCACGAGCAACGGGAGGCTATCCAGAAACGCTTCATGGGCGGCCAGTCCAATTGCATCGTTGCCACGATCGCGTTCGGAATGGGCATCGACAAGAGCGACATCAGGAACGTGGTGCATTTCGACCTGCCCAAATCCATCGAAAACTACAGTCAGGAAATCGGCCGGGCCGGGCGTGACGGGCAGCCTTCGGATTGTCTCGTACTGGCTAACCGCGACAGCCTCAACGTCCTGGAAAACTTCGTCTATGGCGACACGCCGGAACGTGATGGCATCCGTCACGTCCTCGACGATCTGCAGGCAGCTGCCCCGCACGGTCAGTGGGAATTTTTGCTGGGGCCTCTGGCAGATCAAAGCAACATTCGTCAGTTACCGCTCAAGACGCTGCTGGTGCAACTGGAGCTGCGCAAGGTCATCGCGCCGCGTTACGCCTATTACGCCGAGTATCGCTTCAAATATTTGCAGGAACCTGAAGAATTGCTTGCGCGCTTCGAGGGCGAGCGCAAGGATTTTGTGGCGGCGATCATCCAGACTTCTCCGCGTGCGCGGACATGGGCGACGGTTAATTTCGACGCGTTGTACGAGCAACACTCAGCTGAGCGAAACCGGGTGGTCAAGGCGCTGGATTACTTCCAGGAAAAGGGCTGGGTCGAGCTGGAAAGCAAGCAAATGACCGAGGTCTACAGCCTTCTGCAAACGGACTTTGACAGTCAGGAGCTGAGTGCCGAGCTGCACCACTATTTTTCTCGACACGAGCACACCGAGGTCGCGCGTATTCACGCCATGCTGGCGCTCTTCGCCACCGATCGCTGCCTGGGTTATCGCCTGGCCGAATACTTCGGCGATGAAAACGCGCCCCGGCAATGCGGACATTGTTCGGTGTGTCACGGAAATGTAGCGCAACTCCCATCGCCGCCCGAACTTCCAGCGCTTGTGGATAAAAATTTCGCAGCGATAGCCAGCGATTTTATCCACAGACATGAGCAGCACACCGGGGATGCGCCCTCGGCGGAGCGTGTAACCAGGTTTTTGTGCGGGATCAGCGTGCCGTTGTTTACCAAACTCAAGGCGCGGTCCATTCCGGGGTATGCAGTGCTGGAGTCATATCCGTATGGCGAAGTACGGAGGTGGGCTGAACAAAATCTCTCGGGCTGATGGGATTCCTGGGGGCGCGAAGCTTGCTCCAGGGTTGCGCCGAGCATCACAGAATGCATCCATCCGCTGAATGTCCCCCATCACAGGAATAAATTTCAAAAATGGGCGGCGGCTGACTATGGTGAGGGCTGTCTTAGGATCGCCAACAAGAGAACAATCATGAGCCAGACATCGTTCGATATTCAGCGCGCCGCCGTGATTGGCGCGGGTACCATGGGTCGTGGCATTGTCATGTGCCTGGCGAATGCCGGGGTTGCGGTGCAATGGGTCGACAACAACCCGCAGATGCTGGAGCAGGCGATTGCCAGCGGGGCCGAAACCTACGCCCATAGCGTGCGCCAAGGCCGCATTGATCAGGCTGAAGCGCAGTCGCGGATGGCGCGAGTGACGGCGGCTGCGGATTACGCGGCGATTCGCGATGTCGATCTGGTGATTGAAGCGGTCTACGAAAACCTCGAGCTGAAACAGGAAATCTTCCGCGAACTGGATGGCTTGCTTAAACCCGAAGCCATTCTGGCGAGCAACACCTCAGCGCTGGATATCGATGCGATCGCGACCGTCACTCGCCGTCCTGCTCAAGTGCTTGGCCTGCATTTTTTCAGTCCGGCGCACATCATGAAGCTGCTGGAAATCGTTCGCGGCGCCCAGACATCGCCAGCAGCACTCGACGCCGCCCTGGCATTGGGCCAGCGCATGGGCAAAGTCAGCGTGGTATCGGGCAACTGTCACGGTTTCATCGGCAATCGCATGCTGCACCCGTATGTGCTTGAAGCACGCAAGATGCTGCTCGAGGGCGCCTATCCACACCAGGTCGACGCTGCGCTGCAAGGTTTCGGCTTTGCGATGGGACCTTTCCGCATGTACGACGTGGTCGGGATCGACCTGGAATGGCGCGCCCGTGAATTATCCGGCAAAGGACAGGATGCTCCGGAAGTGCAGGTGGATAACCGGCTGTGCGAGCTGGGCCGTTTTGGCCAGAAAAGCGGCAATGGCTATTACCATTACGAGGTGGGCAGCCGTCAGGCTGAACACGATGTGGAAGTCGATGCGCTGGTGCTGAAGGTCAGTGAGGAATCAGGCTTCCAGCGTCGCGAAATCGGCCCTGAGGAGATTCTGGAGCGCTGCTTGCTGGCATTGGTCAGCGAAGGTGCGAAGATCCTTCAAGAAGGAATCGCCGACTCGGCACATGACATCGATCTGGTTTACCTCAATGGTTATGGATTCCCGGCAGAAAAGGGCGGACCTATGGCCTGGGCGGATCAGCAAGGCCTGGCAGATATTCATCAGCGGTTGTTGGCGCTTGAGAGCCGGCAAGGTGATCATTGGAAGCCGGCGCGGCTGATTGGCGAGCTGGCGGCTGCAGGCAAGAAATTCGCTGATTCCGAGGCGGTGTAGATGTAACAACGCCGTCGTGGGCAGATTCGCGAAAGATTCGCCGCGGACTGCCTTGGAATGCCATCCCACTTCAGGAACAGACATTGATGTCCAACCCCATGCCGCAACGTTCCGATTACCTGCATTTCCAGCCGGTCACCACGCGCTGGCACGACAACGATGCTTACGGCCACATCAATAACGTCACCTATTACAGTTTCTTCGACACCGCTGTGAACACCTACCTGATCGAGGTCGGTGGACTTGATATCCATGACGGCGAAGTAGTCGGTTTTGTGGTGAGTTCAGCCTGTGATTACTTCGCGTCAATTGCCTTTCCGGATCGGATAGAGATCGGCTTGCGCGTCGGCAAGCTGGGGAACAGTTCGGTGCAGTACGAGCTGGCGGTATTTAAGGCCGGTGAGGCTGAAGCCTGCGC
>JALYPE010000156.1 GCA_030856525.1 Pseudomonadota bacterium
GACGTAAGTTGCTCAGCCACGACCAATTCAAAGTCGTTAGCCGACAAGCACGGGCGATTATTCGTACAGGCGAATGTCAGCCGTACTGCAACATTGTGCTGATAGCTGGGGTAACGTTCTGATCGGCTGTTTCTTTCTGGTTTTCCCACGCACAAGGAGTGCGCCATGCACCGCTATGCTAAAAAACTGCCTCAACTGTTACGGAGTTTTCTGCTTGTGTCCCTGATTAGCGCAACCAGCGTCCACGCGGTGGAAAAAGTCGATTTGATCATCGACACCGATCCCGGTGCTGACGATGTCGTCGCTTTACTGTTCGCTCTGGCCTCACCGGAAGAGTTGAATATCCGCGCGTTGACCACCGTCGCAGGCAATGTGCGCCTTGACAAGACATCGCGTAATGCACGCCTGGCTCGCGAGTGGGCGGGGCGTGAAGATGTTCCGGTGTACGCCGGCGCGCCCAGGCCGCTGATGCGCACGCCGATCTACGCCGAGAACATTCATGGCAAGGAAGGCTTGTCGGGTGTAGCGGTCCACGAACCGAAGAAGGGGCTTGAGCAGGGCAGTGCAGTCAATTACCTGATCGACACTTTGAAGACTGCCAAGCCACACAGCATCACTATCGCCATGCTCGGCCCGCAAACCAACCTGGCCCTGGCGCTGATTCAAGAACCCGAGATCGTTCAGGGCATCAAGGAAGTGGTGATCATGGGCGGTGCGCACTTCAATGGTGGCAACATCACGCCGGTGGCTGAATTCAACCTGTTCGCCGATCCGCAGGCAGCTGAAGTCGTGCTGAAAAGCGGGGTCAAACTCACCTATCTGCCGTTGGACGTGACGCACAAGATCCTTACCAGCGAAGCGCGCCTGAAGCAGATTGCTGCGCTGAATAACAACGCAAGCAAATTGGTCAGCGGGATTCTCAACGAGTACGTCAAAGGTGACATGGAGCACTACGGTCTTCCGGGTGGCCCGGTGCATGACGCCACGGTGGTCGCGTATCTGCTCAAGCCGGAACTGTTTACCGGGCGCTCGGTCAACGTGGTAGTCGACAGTCGCGAAGGGCCGACGTTTGGTCAGACCGTTGTCGACTGGTATGACGGCTTGAAGGCGCCGAAGAACGCTTTCTGGGTGGAAAGCGGTGATGCCCAGGGCTTTTTCGATCTGCTGACCCAACGCCTGGCGCGATTGAAGTAAGTGTAAGACCCGCAGGCAACCACCCTGCGGGTTCTATTCCTTACCTGAATGCACCATGTCCATATATTCGGCGAGATACTTCTCGAATACCTGCGCAATAAATGACTGTGCCGCTTCGGTGCCCAGTTCCTTGACCAAGAGATCGATACCAATGATTGCCAACTCTTCCGGGCTGCCCGGGCTATAAGAGCTATGGCCTTGCGGCCACTTGGCCTTGATGTCGGCGTCGATTCTTACGATGGTCATGATGGCGCTCGTGAATGTGGAAAAGCCTGGGTGCGAGTTAACCATTTTGCAGGACTTTTGGCACTCCGACTTAGGCATGAGAGGAGGGCTATGCGACACTTGGTCTTTGATGATTTCTGAAGGATCACGTTGTGCAGATCGATTTGAACACTCCGGACGGCTTGACCCTTGAAGCGGTGCGCCAGTTGCTGTCCTCTGCCAGCGACGATGAACACACGCAACTGCGAGTCACCAAGGGCGGCATTGCCTATATCTCGTCCGGCATCGTGGGTGGCACGGACATCGACGGGCTGTTGTTTCGACTTGAGACGTGGGCCAAAGGCTCAGGCTATGTCGGACGCATCGCGGCCAGTGATGAAGTCTGGGTCATGCAGATTTTTAATGCGCTCAAGGAGAACTGGCCGCATCCGCCCTTAGACTACATCGACGTGTATTGAGCCTGTTCATATCCAGTCACGATTGAAGGATGGACGGGGCATTCTGCTCAGGCAAACTCGCGGATTCTTCGATTCGTAGGCAGAGTGCTAGCACCCTTCTTGAAACGAAACGCCGGCTCGGCGGTCGCACGATCTCAGTTTAATTAACGAAATAGGAGGCTTCATGCCTTGGAAGCTCGCGTCATTGGGTACTTTGCTGGCGGCAACGCTGTTGGCTGGTTGCAGCAGCACGTCTACCGAGACGGCAGCGGACCCTGTCACGACGACTGATGCCGGTCATAGCCGCTGTGAGGCGAAGGCTGCGGAATTCACCCTGGGCAAAAAGGCTTCGCCCGAATTGCTGGAGCAGGCTCGCACCCGTGCAGGTGCTCAGAACGCACGGTTCCTGATGCCGTCTGACATGGTGACACTGGAATACCGTTCCGATCGTCTGAACCTGAACACCGACGCAAGTCAGATCGTTACTCGCGTCAACTGCGGCTGATTGTTCCGGCTTTTGTATCGGACATAAAAAACCCCGTCACATGGACGGGGTTTTTTTAGTGCGCCAGAAACTTACTCTGCGCGAACTTGTGCTGCTTGCATACCCTTTTGGCCTTTCTCAGCCACGAAGGAAACGGTCTGGCCTTCTTTCAGGCTTTTGAAACCGTCGCTTTCGATAGCTTTGAAGTGTACGAACAGGTCGTCACCGCCACCTTGAGGAGTGATGAAGCCGAAGCCTTTTTCATCGTTGAACCATTTAACGGTGCCGGTTTGGCGATTAGACATGGTGTATCTCCAAGAAACATATATTTTTTCAGTACTGTGTTGCTCAGGCCAACTGGGCACACCGGGGTATCATAGTCGAAATGTTCGATTTGGGACCCCCCCGGACGTACTGTTTGACCCTCGTCAGCGCATTCTTTGTTGCTTGATGTAGCTGAACGCCCTGTTTTATAAGGCTTTCTGCCAAAAGTAAAGACGATAAAAAAAGCTGAAAAACCTTCAAATTTTGTGTGAAAAGCCAATTTTCAGAGGTTTTTTTGATCTCGTTGAGGCGAGAAAAGGGCGCGGTCGGACTTATTTTTTCGCGTTCGGATTGGCTTTGCATGCCCCGATTTGAGTCAGTGCTTTTTGTTTCAGCGCGTCACTGGCGGTGTTGTCCATCAACGACTGAATATCTTTAGCCGGGTACGATTTGATTGCGTCAGCCCCGCAAGCGCAGTGAGCTTTCGCCGCTGCCGCGCCAATCTGTGGGGTGGCAGTCTGGGTGCACTGAGCCATGTACTTCTCGCGCTCGCCCTTGGGCCAGTCGGCGTGAGCGGCCAGCGGCAGCAGCAGGACGACAGGGGCGATGAAGGCGAACAAACGTTTCAGATGCATGCTGGGATGCTCCTTGTTGGTCAATGTCTTGTTATCTGAGGGGTAAAGCGGGGATCAAGTTCAGCACTCTGGCATAAAAACCGTAGATTGGCGCCGCTGGATTCCTCGTTGCCGCGATGACCGTTCATCTGTGCTAGCATGCCCCGCTCGGGCGTTTGCAGGCCCCGGATGACCTTCAGTCCCGGCGGCGGCAAGTGTTCGAATAACCCTGATTTGAATCCCAGTCACTCTGGTTCGGTTTTCCGGTTGGCCGCAAGGCTCCTGCCGCTGTAAGGCAGGCGTTCGTCATTGAATGGCCTGGATCGTATCTTGTACTGGCTCATCCCAACCCACGTGACCTTTGGTAGGGGTCACCACTAGGAGAGGAGGCGCCATGCCAACTATTACTCTTCCCGACGGCAGTCAACGTTCATTCGATCATCCGGTTTCCGTAGCCGAGGTCGCCGCATCCATTGGTGCCGGCCTGGCCAAAGCCACCGTGGCCGGCAAGGTCAATGGCAAGCTGGTCGACGCCAGCGACATCATCGACAGCGATTCCACGCTGCAAATCATTACGCCAAAGGATGAAGAGGGGCTGGAGATCATTCGCCACTCTTGCGCTCACCTGGTCGGTCACGCGGTCAAGCAGCTGTACCCGACTGCCAGGATGGTCATCGGCCCGGTCATCGACGAAGGTTTCTATTACGACATCGCCTTCGAGCGTCCTTTCACCCCGGACGACCTCGCCGCGATCGAACAGCGCATGCAGCAGCTGATCGAAAAAGATTACGACGTGATCAAAAAAGTCACTCCGCGCGCCGAAGTGATCGAAGTGTTCAAGGCCCGTGGCGAAGACTACAAGTTGCGCCTGGTCGAGGACATGCCGAATGAGCAGACCATGGGTCTGTACTATCACGAAGAATACGTCGACATGTGCCGTGGTCCGCACGTGCCGAACACGCGCTTCCTGAAATCGTTCAAGCTGACCAAGTTGTCTGGCGCCTACTGGCGTGGCGATGCCAAAAACGAGCAACTGCAGCGCGTTTACGGCACCGCATGGGCAGACAAGAAGCAGCTGGCGGCCTACATCCAGCGCATCGAAGAAGCGGAAAAGCGCGATCACCGCAAGATCGGCAAGCGTCTGGGCCTGTTCCACACCCAGGAAGAGTCGCCGGGCATGGTGTTCTGGCACCCGAACGGCTGGACTCTATACCAGGTGCTCGAGCAGTACATGCGCAAGGTTCAGCGCGACAACGGCTACCTTGAGATCAAAACGCCGCAAGTCGTTGACCGCAGTCTCTGGGAGAAATCCGGGCACTGGGCCAACTACGGCGACAACATGTTCACGACCCAGTCGGAAAACCGCGACTACGCGATCAAGCCAATGAACTGCCCTTGCCACGTGCAAGTGTTCAATCAAGGCCTGAAAAGCTACCGCGAGCTGCCGATGCGTCTGGCCGAATTCGGCGCCTGCCACCGCAACGAGCCATCGGGTGCACTGCACGGCATCATGCGCGTGCGGGCATTCACTCAGGATGACGCCCACATCTTCTGTACTGAAGAGCAGATGCAGGCTGAATCCGCGGCGTTCATCAAGCTGACCATGGACGTCTACGCCGACTTCGGCTTCAAAGACGTTGAAATGAAGCTGTCCACTCGTCCGGAAAAACGCGTTGGTTCTGACGAGCTGTGGGATCGCGCCGAAGCAGCATTGGCTGCAGCCCTTGATAGCGCTGGCCTGCCGTATGATCTGCAGCCGGGTGAGGGCGCGTTCTACGGTCCGAAGATCGAGTTCTCGTTGAAAGATTGCCTTGGCCGTGTTTGGCAGTGTGGTACCCTGCAGCTCGATTTTAACCTGCCTGTCCGTCTGGGAGCCGAATACGTCTCCGAAGACAACAGTCGCAAGCACCCGGTCATGCTGCACCGGGCGATCCTCGGATCCTTCGAACGTTTCGTTGGAATCCTGATCGAGCACTACGAAGGGGCATTCCCCGCGTGGCTGGCTCCGACCCAGGCAGTGATCATGAACATCACTGACAAACAGGCCGATTTCGCCGCCGAGGTTGAAAAAACTCTCAACGAAAGCGGATTTCGTGCCAAGTCTGACTTGAGAAATGAAAAGATCGGCTTTAAAATCCGCGAGCATACTTTGCTCAAGGTCCCTTATCTCTTGGTTATTGGAGATCGGGAAGTCGAGATGCAGACTGTCGCTGTGCGTACTCGTGAAGGTGCTGACCTGGGCTCGATGCCCGTCGCCCGGTTCGCTGAGTTTCTCGCGCAAGCGGTTTCCCGGCGTGGTCGCCCAGATTTGGAGTAATTACTATTAAGCGTGAAATGAGACAAGATAAACGAGCTGCACCGAAAGCCCCGATCAACGAGAATATCTCGGCACGCGAGGTTCGGTTAATTGGAGCTGAAGGTGAACAGCTTGGGATTGTGTCAATTGAAGACGCGCTTCTTAAGGCTGAAGAGGCCAAACTGGATCTGGTGGAAATTTCCGCCGATGCAGTACCCCCTGTTTGCAAACTGATGGACTACGGCAAATCGATCTTCGAAAAGAAGAAACAGGTGCCGCGGCCAAGAAAAACCAGAAGCAGATCCAGGTTAAAGAAATCAAGTTTCGTCCAGGGACGGAGGAAGGGGATTACCAGGTAAAACTGCGCAACCTGGTACGTTTCCTGAGTGATGGGGACAGGGCCAAGGTATCCTTGCGATTCCGCGGCCGTGAGATGGCCCACCAGGAGCTGGGGATGGAACTCCTCAAGCGGGTTGAAGGTGACTTGCTCGAGTACGGTTCGGTCGAACAGCATCCTAAGATGGAAGGACGCCAGCTGATCATGGTCATCGCCCCGAAAAAGAAGAAATAATCAACAGGGCACGGCAGGCCTTCTGATTATGTTTATCAACTGAATGCGGAGTATCCGAACATGCCAAAAATGAAAACGAAAAGTGGTGCTGCTAAGCGGTTTCTGAAAACTGCTAACGGTATCAAGCATAAACACGCTTTCAAGAGCCACATCCTGACCAAAATGTCGACCAAGCGTAAGCGTCAGCTGCGCGGTAGCAGCTTGCTGCACCCGTCCGACGTTGCAAAAGTCAAGCGTATGCTGCGCCTTTGCTAATTTTTGGTTAAGAATAGAGGAAGTAACTCATGGCTCGTGTAAAGCGTGGCGTCATTGCCCGTAAACGTCACAAAAAAATTCTGAAACTTGCTAAAGGCTACTACGGCGCTCGCTCGCGCGTATTCCGTGTTGCCAAGCAAGCGGTAATCAAGGCAGGCCAATACGCCTACCGTGACCGTCGTCAGAAAAAACGTCAGTTCCGCGCTCTGTGGATTGCTCGTATCAACGCTGGTGCACGTATCAACGGTCTGTCCTACAGCCGTTTCATCGCCGGCCTGAAAAAAGCGTCCATCGAGATCGACCGTAAGGTTCTGGCTGATCTGGCAGTGAACGAAAAAGCGGCGTTTGCTGCGATTGTCGAGAAAGCTAAAGCCACCTTGGCTTAAGTACCCCCGACAATCACCCGGCCTCACCTCCGTGGGGCCAGGTGTTAAACGTCATAAATAGGGGAAGAGCCTTCAAGCTCTTCCCCTATTTTGTATCTGGAGTCTGTACATGGAAAACCTGGACGCGCTCGTCTCTCAAGCACTAGAGGCTGTGCAAAACGCTGAAGATATCAATGCCCTGGAGCAAATCCGGGTTCACTACCTTGGCAAAAAAGGTGAATTGACTCAGGTGATGAAGACCCTGGGGAATTTGCCGGCAGAAGAGCGTCCGCAAGTCGGCGCGCTGATCAATGTTGCCAAGGAGCGTGTCACAGAGGTTCTCAATGCCCGCAAGGCACTGTTTGAAGAGGCCGACCTGGCCGCCAAACTGTCTGCCGAGTCCATTGACGTGACCCTGCCTGGCCGCGGCCAGACCTCGGGTGGTCTGCATCCGGTCAC